>JALSNL010000001.1 GCA_026987055.1 Melioribacteraceae bacterium
TTAAAGATTTCATCACCCCATTTTTTTTGCTCGTAATAATCGATAAAAAATGTTGCTTTAACATTATACTCTTTTAAAATAGAAAGAATATCATCAAGTCCGTTTGAGCCGTTTATTCCAAGTATTTCTGTTTGTGAAATTATAAATTCGGTATCAATTGTTAAGAGTATTTTTTTCATTAAGCAAAATATGTTTTAAAATTTAATAAGTAATTAAATATACAAAATTGATTTTGGTTTTGAACTAACCGGAAGTAATTTGGAGCGGGTTTTAAGAAATTTAAATGCTATTTTTGTTTTACTAATTTCTTTATTTAACTAAACCGGATTTATGAAACGACTCTTTCAAATTTTTATTATTGTATTTTATCTAATTTTTCCAAACAATATTTTATCACAAAAAATAAATATTCACGGCAAGGTTTTAGATTATGAAACCAAAGCTCCGCTTCCCTTTGCCAACATCAGAGTTAATGGTAAAAACATTGGAACAGCTGCAAACAAAGAAGGAGAATATAGATTAAATATTTCTCCGGGCGATTATACTTTAATAATTTCATACATCGGATATATTTCCGATACGGTTAATGTAGAATTGAATAAAAAAAAAGAAATTAATTTTACACTGAAATCCGGTTCTGTAAAAATTGCCGAAGTAACTGTTTCTGCGGATAATGATTTTGTTGCATCGATTATCAAACAAGCAATCGAAACAAAAAAAAGAAACAGACAAAAATTAAAGAGCTATAAATTTTCCGCTTACACAAAAGGAATAATTAAAACCACAAGAGATTTCAGCAATCCGGAAATTTCGGGAAACAAAGAAGACAACAATAAATTAAAAATTAACGGTATTATTGAAAACGAAAGCAGGGGTTTTTATAAAGCTCCCGATATGTACAAAGAAATTATTGTTGCCAGAAAACAAACCGCCAATGCACCGCCGTTTATCAATGCAATGACGGCAGGTACTGTTATTCAAAGTTTTTACGAAGAGAAATTGGATTTTATGGGCAGATTTCTTCCGAGTCCTATTTTTAACCGTGCATTAAAATATTATAACTACACGTTGGAAAAAGAATTTAATTCGGCTAAAAAGAAAATTTATCAAATTGCTTTTAAAACTAAAAACCCTTCTACAATTGGCTTTTACGGAAAAATATTTATTGAAGACAGTACTTTTGCTTTACTTAAAGTTGATGCTTTTTTAAACGATGCTGCTAATCCCGGAGGAATATTTAATTTTGTAAATATTTTTCAACAGTTTTCCATTTTTGAAAACAATATAATTTTACCCGTAGATTATCATCTTTCTGCAGAAGGAAATTATTTAGGTTTGGCTAAATTCGGTTTTGAACTTCATTCTGTTATGTATAATTACAAGATTAATAAACCAATAGATGAACGCATTTTTGACAATGCAATTTTAACGGTTTTGCCAAATGCAGATAGCAAAGACAAATCCTACTGGCAAACCGTGAAAGCAATTCCAAGCACTATGGAAGAAGTTAAAGCTTACAAAACGATTACAAAATATATTAAAACAAAAAAAGTAAGTTTAACTTCTTTATTGTTATTACCAAGATTAAAACTAAATGATAGTTTTTCTATAACCGGACCTTTGGCTATTTATAATTTTAACAAAGTTGAAGGTAGCAACCTTGCTTTGGGTTTATATTACAATGATATAAAACAAAAAAGATTAAACGGAGGCATCAAATTAAGTTACGGATTTGCAGACAACAAGTTAAAAAAAGAAATTAGTGCGGAATATCTTTTAGGTAATTACAGAACCACAAAAATTTCAATTAAGGCATTCGATAAACTTACGGCTTTATTTAGAAGTTCCGATAACTACAATCAATTTACATCTACATTTTTAAGTCTGTTTACAAAATACGATTTTAGAAATTACTATTATACAAAAGGTATTGATGCTGAAATTTCCGCAGATATTTCGCCATTTATCAATCTGGGTTTTGGTTTTAAAAGTTTAATTGATAAAACAGCAAAAAATAATTCCGATTTTTCTTTCTTTTATAAAAAGAAAAAATATTCAACAAATACGCCTATTTACAATACAAAAACAAATGCCGTAAAAACATCAATAACATTAGACTTCAGGAAATATATTGAAGACGGATTTTTTCAACAAAGAATTACACCGCAAAACTTTATTATGTTTGAAGGCGAAGCAACTTTTAGTAACAAATCATTCTTAAAGAGTGATACGGATTTTCAATTATATAAATTACTTACTTACGGCAGATTTATAACTTTCAAATCAGCCTCGCTAATTTTTGCAGTAACAAATGTTTTCTCAAAAGGAAGTGTTCCTTTACAAATGATGTATGCTTTGTCCGGAAATATAAATGCTGCCGGCAAGAACAATTCATTTAGAACTTTGGGAGTTGGAGAAATATTCGGGGATAAAATTACAACAATATTTTTAACGCATAATTTTAATGATGAATTATTTAGAATGTTTGGTATTCCTTACTTAAAACGAAGTCACATTCAATTACAAACCTATCTTAACATTGCATGGAGCAATATTTCCGAAGAGAGCAAAAATATATTGCCAATAAGTTACACAACATTCAAAAAACCTTTTTATGAACTTGGTTTTAGTATTGGTCATATTCTATTTCCGTTTACATTGGAATTTACTTGGAAGTTAAACTACAGAGGACACAATAATTTTGTTATTGGAATAAATACTTTTGTTTTATAAAAAGTAATCTTTTAGCTTAAAAACTATTCCTTCGGTAAAGAAACAACTATTTTTATGTTTCCTTCCACAAAAAGTTCAAACTTACCGTTGCTTAATTCAATAAATTTTTTAACGAATAAAATTTCATTAGGGGTGTTGGAAATATTACTTTCTTCCAATTTAAGATTTGATAGTTCTTCAATTTGATGTTTTTCCAAATTTGGAGGGAACTCAAACTTAACGATTACATTTTTAGAATAATCAACATAACTGATTTTAAGCTTGGAATCATTCTCAATTGTTCTTGAAATAAACTTAAATATATTTTTAATTATACCTTGTAAAATTTGCAGGTCTATAAAAACGGTGGCATTGTTTTTTACTTCGTTAATAATTGAAATTGATTTTTGTTTAAATATTTTATCAACGGAAAACTTTGCTTCCAAAATACAATCCAATAAAGAATTTTTTTCTTTAATTAATTTTTTATTGTAACGTTCCAGTTTTAACCAATTTATAAAATTGTCTAAAAGTTCATAAGCTTCTTTGGTTCTAAAATCAATTCGTTTAACAAAATCATTTAGTTCTTCTTGATTTACATTTTCGGTAGGATCGTTTAATAATTCCGTATAACCTAAAATACTTACAAACGAGCCTCTTAAATCGTGACTGAACTTAGAAAACAATTCATCTTCGGTATTTTTTAAATTATCCATAAACTATTCTGAAAATTTTTTTCTTAAAATATCTATTCCTTCCGGTTCACCCATTATAATAAGTCTATCATTGTTTTTCAATATTGTATTTCCTTTAGGAACAATAGTTTGTCCGCCTCTTCTTATATTTGTAATTAAACAGCCTTCCGGTATTTCTATTGCTTTAACCGGAGCATCAACCAAACTTTTTGTTTTGGTTTTATTGTTAACAACCAAGGTTAAAAATTGTTCGTCATATAAAAGAGCTTCTTGAAGTTCATGTGCATCTTTAGCATTTTCCCATTTTTCCGCAAAGTCATTATCGTCAACTCTACCGGCAATTTTAGCAAGAATTCTTAAATGTTGTGTAGGATTATCTTCGGGACTAACTAAAAAGAAAATTCCTTTAACGGTAAGTGTTTCTTCCACTTCGTGTGTAAGCGGATCAAAAACATCAATTGTAATTCCTTGCTTTGAACGAACCAAAACCATTTCCGGTTTACTAATAGAAGCAACTCTAAAATGCGGTAAGGCAACATTATGCGTAACAGGCGTTGCACCAACTCTTGTTCCTTCCATTATATGTTCAATTATTTCATTAACCGGAATTTGGATAATATTTGTTAAAATTTCGGCAACTTTTTGAACTACATTTTCGAAATCGGTTTTAGTTGAAATTTCTAACACTGCACTTCGATGAACAATATCATCAAAAGGATCATCTTTTCTTAAGCCTTTTTCCTTTAAAATTCCTCTTAATTCCGTATCAATTGCGTCATATCTTGCACGTCCCCATCTTTCAAAAACATGATAAATTGCACCGCGTCTAACAACTTTATTTTTTGCGTAATACCAATACCATGCAGCACCAAGCAACAACATTCCAACTGAAAAAACTATCGGTAAAATTCCCATATAACCGATTAAAACAAAAGATGTAATTATACCTAAAAATTGCATCCAAGGGTAAAAAGGTGATTTATAACCGGGATCGTAAGAATCAATTTTACTTTCCCGCATAACAATTACCGCCAAACACAAGAGAGCAAACATTAATAACTGAAACGCACTGGCTAACTTTGCTATACCGGTTGGATCAAAAGCTACAAGTAAAAATATAATTATTCCAACAGTAAGAACTATTGAAATTAACGGCGTTCCGTGTTTGGTTAATTTACCAAAAAATTTAGGCAAAATATGATCTCTGCTCATTGCCAAAGGATAACGCGAAGCACTTAATGTACCGGCATTGGCAACAGAAAGAAAAGCAAAAAGAGCTGCCAGCGAAAGAACGTAAACACCCCAGCGTCCTAAAAATATTTCGGCAGTTGCAGCCACCGGTGTTAAATTGCCGGCTAATTTTTCAATTGGCAAAACACCAACCATCACCGATGTTCCCAAAGCATAAATCAAGATAGCAGAACCCATTGCAAGTAATATTCCAAGTGGTAAATTCCTTTCGGGATTTTTTACTTCTTCGGATAAACTGGCAACCTTTGTAACTCCAACATAACTTATATAAACCAATCCGGCTGTTCCAATTAATGTTGAAAAATCAAAATCAAATACATTGCTTAATCTTGTATAATTAATTTGAGGAATACCTTCTCCAATAAAGAGCAAGAGAATTGCAAGCAAACCAACAACTAAAAATATTTGAAGTTTACCGCTTTTTTTTGCTCCGAAAATATTTAAAGCTCCTAATATTACAGCAATGATAATTGCTATAGGAACTATTTGTAATTCGGGGAAGAACAAAGCTATATAAGCACCCATTCCAATTAAAGCAAAGGAAACTTTTAAGACCAAAGCCAAATAAGTACCAATACCGCCTATTGTTCCAATAAACGGACCCATTGATCTATCAAGGAAATAATAGACTCCGCCGGCTTTAGGCATTGCAGTGGCTAATTCTATTATACTAAACATTGATGGAATAAGAGGTATAGCCGCAATGATATATGCCAAAACCAATGCTTCGCCTGCGCTGGTTGCAGCCAAGCCCGGTAACAAAAAGAATCCGGCACTGAGTGTTGTGCCTGCCGCAATTGCATAAACACCCAATAATCCGATTTCTTTTTTCAAACGAATCTTATGTTTTAAATTCTTCATTCTTTGCTATGTTTTCTTTATAGTTATAAAATCTTTCAATTAAAAATAACAGTAAAAGTTGTACCTATACCTTTTTTACTTTTTACTTTAATTTCAGCATTATTCATTTCGCAATAATTTTTTACAAGTGCAAGTCCCAAACCGTTGCCTTCAAAAGTTCTTGTATAGCCTTGTTCTTCTTGCGAAAAAGGATTAAAAAGTTTTGGAATATATTCTTTTGCAATTCCAATTCCTGTATCGGATACGGATATTGCAAGTTTGTTATTTTTTGTTTTTGAAATACTTAAAACTATTTTACCTTCATTTGTGTATTTGAAAGCATTGTCTAATAAATTAACAAAAATTTGAGAAACCGTATAATTATCAACATTCCGGATTGTATCGTCTGTTTCTTTTTCTACATTAAACTTAATTTTCCTGTTT
>JALSNL010000002.1 GCA_026987055.1 Melioribacteraceae bacterium
TTGCCAATAAAAATAACAAACAAATTTGCCGAAATTATGTTTAACTTTATTAAAATATTATTTAGAAGTTCATTAGTTGGCTTGGCTGGTTTTTTACTATCATTGTTGTTTGTAATTTCTGTTAGGTTAATTAATTATAATATTTTAACACAATCACAAAATAAAAATTTAGATTTTATTTCATCTATTCTTTTTGTTATTACAAATAAGTTAACTAATGTAGATTTTACTTTGGCATTTTTTGGATTTTTATTAACATCTTTTATAACTTTGTTATGGATGTTAGAAAAAGGGAAAAGATATTTCTAATATAATTTTATCATTAGGGGGATAAAATGTTTAACGTTCTATTAGTGGAAGATAACAGCGGAACACAAATCTTATTAAAAAACATTCTTAAAAGAAAATTTTATTGCAAAGTATATACTGCAAAAGATGGAATTGAAGCATTAAAACTTATGCCAATAAGTAAACCGGATTTCATTCTTTTAGATTATATGATGCCGAATATGGACGGTTATGAATTCTTAAAGGAATTAAGACTTAGAAAAATACACAGAGATATTCCGGTAATTATTATTTCCGCAGTTAATGATAAATCATCGCTTAAAAAAATATTAGCTCTTGGTGTTAAAGATTATATTCTTAAACCCTTCAATATTGAAAATACGTTAGAGAAAATAGCTAATGTAATGAATGAAAGGAACAGAATTCTTACATCAAATGTAAAAAATTTAGAATCGAGAGTTACTTTGTTACAAAGACAAAATAAAACATTAAAGAAGTTAAACTCAGAAACATCACTTATAGATAGGAAAATATTTTTAAATTAACTTTTTTTGTTTGTTAATAATAGTTCAAAAAGGGATACATATATTTGTATCCCTTTTTTATTTTATAATAATCAACAACAAATTGAGTGTCGGTTTTAGCAAACTATTTTGAGATTAAAGTTGATTTCAAGTAATCCCTATTCATTCTGGCAATATTAGAAACAGAAATACCTTTTGGACACTCAGCTTCACAAGCATAAGTATTAGTACAACTACCAAAACCGGCTTCATCCATTGCAATAACCATTTTTTCAACTCTATCATATCTTTCAGGTTGACCTTGTGGTAATAATGCAAATTGCGATACTTTGGCTCCAACAAACAACATTGCAGAAGAATTTTTACAAGCAGCAACACAAGCCCCGCAACCAATACATTCTGCCGCATCAAGGGCTAAATTTGCAATTTGTTTTGAAATAGGAATATTGTTGGCATCCGGTGCACTTCCGGTGTTAAATGAAATATAGCCTCCGGCTTGTTGAATACTATCGAATCCGCTCCTATCAACAATTAAGTCTTTAATTAACTTGAATGGGGTTGCTCTAAAAGGTTCAATGTAAAGAGTTTCACCATCTTTAAAATTACGCATATGCAGCTGGCAAGTAGCTTGTTTAGGAATTGGACCATGCGGATGTCCGTTAACAACTAATCCGCAAGTTCCGCAAATTCCTTCTCGGCAATCACTTTCAAAAGCTATTGGAATTTTACCTTCTCTTTCCAAGTTATTATTAATTTCGTCTAGCATTTCTAAAATTGAAGCATGTGGTGATACGGAGACTTTGAACTGTTCAAAATCTCCTTTCGCATTAGCCGATTCTTGTCGCCAAATATTTAATGTTAAATTTATTTTTTCGTCCATTATTTATAACTCCTTGTAGCAAATTTTACAAATTCAAATTCAAGGTTTTCTTTATTCAGTTCCCACTCACCTGGTTTTATATATTCCCAAGCAGCAACATAAGCAAACTCTTCATCGTTTCTAACAGCTTCTCCGTCTTCGGTTTGATGTTCTTCTCTAAAATGAGCACCGCAGGATTCATCTCTGTTTAATGCATCAACTGCCATAAGTTCACCAAGTTCAAGAAAATCGGCTACCCTACCGGCTCTTTCCAAGTTTTGGTTAAGTTCATCAGCTTTTCCGGTTACTTTTACATCTTTCCAAAATTCTTCTCTTAGTGCTTTAATATCTTTAATAACTTGCTTTAGTCCTTGCTCGCTTCTAGACATTCCAACTTTATCAATTAATAGTTCGCCAAGTTTTTTATGAATTTCATCAACCGTTTGTTTTCCGTTAATAGAAAGAAGCTTATTAGTAATTTCTTTTATATTTTCTTCAGCTTCTTTGAATTCACTTCTATCCGTATCAACTTTATCGGGTTTTTCACTTCCAAAATAATTACCGATAGAATAAGGAATAATAAAATAACCATCAGCTAAACCTTGCATTAAAGCACTGGCACCTAATCTGTTAGCTCCATGATCGGAAAAATTAGCTTCACCCGCAACGAACAACCCCGGGACATTACTCATTAAATTGTAATCAACCCATAATCCACCCATTGTATAATGTGGTGCAGGATAAATTTTCATAGGAACTTTATACGGATTTTCTCCGGTTATATTTTCATACATTTCAAAAAGATTACCATAACGTTCTTTAATTGTTTGTTCCCCAAGTCTTTTAATTGCATCTGCAAAATCAAGATAAACTGCTCTACCGCCATTTATTCCTTTTCCATCATCACAAGCATATTTTGCACTCCGTGAAGAAATATCCCGTGGAGCTAAATTGCCAAATGAAGGATATCTTCTTTCCAAATAATAATCTCTTTCGTCTTCAGGAATCTCAGAAGGCGGTCTGTGATCTCCAACTTTATCAGGCACCCAAATTCTTCCATCGTTTCTTAAACTTTCACTCATTAAAACTAATTTTGATTGTCCTTCACCATGAACAGGTAAACATGTTGGGTGAATTTGAGTATAACAAGGGTTAGCAAATGTAGCACCCTTTTTATGTGCCCTCCAAGCAGCCGTAGCATTTGAATTCATTGCATTTGTAGAAAGGAAAAATACGTTTGAATATCCTCCGGTAGCTAAAACAACAGCTTGGGCTGAATATCTTTCAATTTCTCCGGTTAATAAGTTTCTAACTATTATCCCTTTTGCTTTACCATCAACAATAACCAGATCAAGCATTTCACGTCTATGGTGTATTTTAACATTACCAAGCTTAATTTGCCTATTTAATGAACTGTATGCTCCTAATAATAATTGTTGTCCTGTTTCACCACGAGCATAAAATGTTCTGGAAACTTGAGCACCACCAAAAGAACGATTTGCTAATGTACCGCCATATTCACGAGCAAAAGGAACACCCTGTGCAACACATTGGTCTATTATATTATTACTAACTTCTGCCAATCTATAAGTATTTGCTTCACGTGATCTAAAATCTCCGCCTTTAATTGTATCATAAAATAATCGGTAAACAGAATCGCCATCATTTTGATAATCTTTGGCTGCATTAATACCACCTTGTGCAGCAATTGAATGCGCTCTCCTACTTGAATCGTGATAAGTAAAAGCTTTTACTTTATAACCTAGTTCTCCTAAGGTTGCAGCTGCGCCGGCACCGGCTAAACCGGTTCCTACAACAATCACATCAAATTTTCTTTTGTTTGCCGGATTGACAAGTTTCATTTTAAATTTATGATTTGTCCATTTTTCCGCAAGGTTACCTTCCGGAATATTTGAATTTAATTTTACCATCACTTACCTCCCAATGAAGATATATAAAAGAAAATGGGAATTGAAGCAAAGCCAACAGCCATTATAATAGCTATAGCCGTACCAATTTTTTCTACGATAGGTGTATATTTGGGATGTCTCCAACCCATTGTTTGAAATGCACTTTGAAATGCATGCTTTAAATGGAATCCTAAAACAATCATTACAATAAAATAAAATAACGCTATAAAAGGATTTGCAAATGCATCTTGTATTATGGCATAAAAAGGATGCCTTCCGTCAGTAGGATGTGCTCCAAAGTTAAATGTTCTCCAAAAAGTAGCTAAATGAATAACCAAAAATATTCCGATTGTTACACCTGTTATAACCATGCTTCTGGAAAAAACGGTGCTATTTTCGGAACTTGCATCTACGGCATACTTATTTGGATTTGCCTTTTTATTTTCGTACCACAATTTTAATGCATTAAAAATATGTAATGCAAATAGTAAAGCTAAAGCTATTTCGATAACTCTTACTAACGGTTTTATTGCTTCTAAACGAGCAACATTTTCATTAAACATTTCCGGACCTACATACAGAAGTAGGTTATTCAATAGGTGAATAATTAGAAATAGTATTAACAGTAAACCTGTTAAAGCCATAATTATTTTTTTACCTATTGAAGAACTTAAACGCTCGGATAACCAGCCCATTAAATACCTCCAAAAGATAGAATAGTTTTAAAAATATATATATGATGTTTTTTGATGTAAAAAAGGATATGTACCAAAACAGACCTATACGTATAATTTGTATCATGTAAAATAATCTAAAGTTACCAGAATTCAAAAAAAAATATATTTGAAAACTACTAAACCGTGCAATTTTTTTTGCGATAATGTTGATGTGTATCACAAAAAATTGACGATTAGATTAATGTACTTGGGATATATTTATAATCATTCTGTGTGTATTACTAAATTTAGATTGAGATAATGACTTTATAATTAGTATAAGAGGAGAACTAATGAGACCTAAAATTCAACCTACAAATGTTGAAAAAGTTATGAGAGAAAGTGACTTTATTGTCTCTAAAACAGATACCACCGGTGCTATTACGTATTGTAATCAAATATTTATGGAGTTTGCAAAATATGAAGAACATGAATTACTGGGACAACAACATAATATTGTTAGACACCCGGATATGCCTAGAGTAATTTTTAAATTACTTTGGGATACGGTAAAAGAAGGAAAAGAAATAAATGCATTCGTAAAAAATATGGCAAAAGACGGATCATATTATTGGGTTGATGCAAATATGACTCCTGTTGTTGATGATAAAGGAACTCTACAAGGCTACTACTCCGTAAGAAGAAAACCGGATGGACAAAGGCTTAGCAAGGTAAAAGCTTTGTATAATACTTTGCTTGACGAAGAAAAAAAACATGGTAAAAAGGAAGGTTTACAAGCTTCGGAAAACCTGCTAAATGAAATATTAAAAGAAAAAGGTATGAATTATGAAGAATTTATTTTCAGTTTATAATTTCACTTCTATTAAAAAGAATATAATGGTCCACACAGGTGTGATAATGTTCTTTCTTTTGCTTGCAGTTATTGCAACAACACTTAAAACTAATTATATCAGCAATCAGAACGAAAATATTAGTAATTATTATACGGAAGTGTTAAATAATACTCAAAATTTTTCCGAAGAAACCATAAGCCAACTAAACGAAACACCAATTTGGCTTAATGTTTTTTTATGGGGTTCGTTAACAATGCTAATAGCTTCATTTATAGTAGTTCCATTGCGCGTAGCAAATTATTTTCTTGAATCTCTCAAAACTTTGAAGCAACATTTAGGGCAATTAACAAAAGGAAATTTATCCGAAAGAATAACATTTATAAAAAACAAAGATGAATTTGGTGATATTCTTTGGAGTTTAAATGATGTTACAGATCAATTTGAAGCTCTTATAAAAGAATTAACCACTTCAATAAAATATATAACTAATAAAAAATATTTTAGGCCGGTTCTTTCTAAAGGAATGCATGGAACATTTTCAAACGTACTGAATGAAGCAGATGCTTCCTTAAAACAATACAGTCAAACTTTAATTAATGAAAGAAAGACGTTAGAAAATAAAGCGGAAATTCTTTTAACAGCCATGGATAAATTTGCCCAAGGTGATTTAACAGAGCACCTTCAATTAGATGATGAAAGTGAATTAATGAAAAAATTATATGCCGGTTTTAATAAATCCGTAGATAATATTAAAGAAATAGTTTATGTTTTAATTCAAGCAATCAAACAAACATCATCTGCCAGCCTGGATATATCAGCCAGTGCCGAAGAAATGGCATCAAATGCTCA
>JALSNL010000003.1 GCA_026987055.1 Melioribacteraceae bacterium
TGGAATATCTATAACACCTATTTTAAATTCTTTTCCATTTTCCTTAATGTTAATAATTTCTTTTTTTGCTGCTTGCTCTTCCAGTTTTACTTTATCCCTTAAAATAGAAATAGTATCAGGGGGAGATTCTATGGTTTTGCCGTTTTTAATTATTGCCAGACGGACAATAGTCCCCTTGGGTCCGCGAATCAAGTGAACAACATCATCAATTCTCCAACCAATTACATCAACAATTTCTCCGTCTTTGCCTTGACCCACACCGATAATTTTATCATCAGCGTGTATGTTATCTGCTTTATAAGCCGGTCCGCCTGGAACAATGCTAACAACTTTTGTGTAATCATTTTCGGTTCTTAACGTTGCTCCAATGCCTTCTAAGGAAAGCTTCATTCTAATGTCAAATGTTTCCGAGGTGGAAGGGCGTAAATAATTTGAATGCGGATCTACAGCATCGGCAAAAGCATTCATGTAAAGTTCAAAAACTTCTTCCGATTTATATTGTAAAATAGCACGATGATAATTTTTATATCTTTTGGAAAGTGTTTCAACAATCTTATCCCATTTTTTACCACTAAGTTTTAAACTTAAAGCTTCGTTTTTAAGTTTTTTTCTCCAAACTTCATTTAATTCTTTTTCATCTTTTGCCCATGGTTCTTTTTCTCTATCAAAAACGTAATATTCATCTTTTGTAAAATCAAATTCGGTTTTAAGTCTTTTTAAGATATATTTAATTCTTTGGTTCATTCGTTTTTTATAGTCATTAAAAATCCGATAAGCCGGCATTAGTTTACCAAGAATTAAATAGTCATCAAATTTATATCTGTATTTTTCATATTGATCGATATCGGATTGCAGAAAATATAGTTTGTTATAATCTAGCATTTTAATATAATTATCAAAAATTACCGAAGAGAGTGAGTCTCCAAGTTCTATTTTTTTATAATGATATCGTACAAAAAGTCTTGTTATCATTTTATCTACTTGCGGGTGAAAGCTTAATGGCTCAAGTACTTTTGTAGAATCGATAATTTGATTTTGTGCATGGAGGTCTTCGTTATTAGTGTTTTTGCAATTGCTTAAAAGCAAAATGGTTATAATGATAAAGAAGATTTTTTTCATTAAGTTATCCTAAATTATTTTTTATTAGTTTATGTACAAGAAAAAACAAATAATGTTTCATAAAAATTTGTTACTTAAAAATTAAAGTTAACTAAAATATTTAATTAAAACATTTTTGGTTTTAAATGGATGTAGAAGAAGTACGGGAATATTGCTTAAATAAATATAAAGTAACCGAAGGCTTCCCTTTTGACAATGAAACCTTGGTGTTTAAGGTTTTGGGTAAAATGTTTTGTCTTTTAAATTTGTCAAATCATGCAAGTATTAACCTTAAGTGTAAGCCGGAACGTGCAATTGAACTAAGAGAAGAGTTTGATGAAATTAAGCCGGGTTTTCATATGAATAAAAAGCATTGGAATACGGTTGACCTTGAAGGAACATTGTTGCCGGAGATGATTACTAAAATGATAGATGATTCGTATAATTTGGTAGTTGATAATTTGCCCCAAAAAGAAAGGTTGAGAATAAAACAAAAATAGACCGAACTATTTATTCGGTCTATTTTTTTTGCATTCATTAACTAACGAAAGAAACCTTAAAGACCCAGCTCCAGTTTATTTTTTAGACCTGTAACTATTTCGTTAAGAGAAACATCTTCGGAAGTTAATTTTTCAATATTGTTATATGCGTGTATTACGGTTGAATGATCTCTACCGCCAAAATGCAGTCCAATAGTTTTAAGAGAAGATTTTGTTAATTTTTTAGAAAGATACATTGCAACCTGCCTGGCCAAAACCACTTCTTTTTTCCGGTTTTTTTCGCGTACTTTGTTTTCATCCACATCAAATTCTTTGCAGACAATTCTAGTGATATTATCTATGGAAATATTTGTTTGTTTTTTTTGTGTTGATATTTCTTTGATGGTTTTTCTGGCAAGTTCGAAATCAATTTCTTTAGAATTTAAAGAAGCGTTTGCAAGAAGTTTTATTAGTGTTCCTTCCAGCTCTCGAATGTTGGAAGTAATGTTATATGCGATAAGTTCAATAATTTCATTTGTAAGTTCAATTCCAAAACTAAGACTTTTGTTTTTTAAGATTGCAACACGGGTTTCAAAATCAGGCGGTTGAACGTCAACGGTTAATCCCCAATTAAATCTTGAAATCAATCTTTCGTTCATTCCTTTTAAATCTCGTGGAGGTTTATCACTGGAAAGAATTATTTGTTTTCTGGCTTGATGAAGATTATTAAAAATATGGAAAAACAAATCTTGTGTTCGTTCTCTGCCGGTTAAGAATTGAATATCGTCAATAATCAAAACATCAAGTTCATTATAAAATTTAGAAAATTCGCCTACTTTATTTGTTTGAATGGATTCAACAAATTGTGTAGTAAAAATATCGGCAGAAAGGTAAATAACTTTTTTAGCAGGAAACTTTACTAAAATATTATTACCTATAGCTTGAATTAAATGAGTTTTACCAAGCCCTACACCACCGTAAATAAATAAAGGATTAAAAGAAGTTTCCCCGGGATTATCGGAAATAGCAATTGCTGCTGCTCTGGCTAATTCGTTTGCTTCACCTTTTACATAATTGTCAAATTGGTAACGAGGACTTAAGTTAGTATTAAAATTATTAGCCGGTATTATTGGGTCCGGTTTTTTTTGTTCGGTGCTTTGTGGTAATGTTGTTGTATCTTCAACTTCTTCTTCGGCTTCGTTAATTAAATATACAAGTTTGCCGTCTTTTCCTAAAACCTGACTTATTGTGTTGTTAATTAATGTGTTATAGTGTTCTTCTATCCATTCAACAAAATAATTGTTTGGAACTAATATTTTTAATGTATTATTTTCCAGTTCGTAGGGTTTTATCGGCAAAAACCAAGTATTATAGGTAATATTTGGTATTCCTTTTTTTATTAAAGTTAAACATTCTTTCCAAACAATTGTATGTTTAGGAACAATGTTTTTGTGTTTGACTTTCTTTGTTGTTTTTAAGTTATCCACAGATTACAGTAAATTGAAAATGTTATAAAAAAGTGTTTTTTTTAACAAACATAAAACAAAAGTTAATTTATCCACAACTTATTAACATTATGTTGGGTTATGTAACTTGTTGTGTTTTAATAAGTTAGTGTGTGCCTTGTGTGTTTGTGAACACATAAAAAATCACAACAAAAAACCGTGACAAACATATTTAGCCTCGTGAAATGTTTCATAGATAAAAGTTGTCAACAAGTTATTAACATTGGTTTTGTTTGTTTCCTCATGGTTAAGATAGGGGATTTTTTTATTATGACCAAATTAATATTTATAAGAAATTATAACTTATTATATTATAATAAAATAAACTTTTTACTTAATAGAGTGCATTCTATTTGGTAACTTTGGAATGTAATAAAAAATAAAATAACCAATAATATTTAATGTAACAATAATTATTTTCAAATTGTAAAATTAAAATAAAAGGTGAAATTGTGAAAATAGTAATTACAGGTGGGGCGGGTTTTATAGGAAGCCATCTTGCCGAGTATTGGTCAAACCAAGGAGCAGAAGTTCATATTATAGACAGTTTACGTTCCGGATTTGAAAAAAACATTAAAGAGTTTTCCAATGTTGTTTTTCATAAAGGCAGTATTGTAAACAAGGAACTTACTTTAGAAGTATTAAAAAATACGGATTATGTTTTTAATTTGGCAGCGTTGGTTTCTGTTCCGGAATCACTTGAAAAGCCTGAAGAATGTATTGATATAAATGTAAAAGGATTATTAAATATTTTAGATGCTGCAAAAGTACATAAAGTTAAAAAGGTTGTGCATTCCAGCTCTGCCGCTATTTACGGAGATGACCCGCGATTACCCAAAGATGTTAGTATGCGTCCAAAGCCTCAAACTCCTTACGGAATTACGAAATTAGATGGAGAATATTATCTTCAAATGTATTTTGAGCAATACGGTTTACCAACAACATCTTTAAGGTATTTTAATGTTTTTGGTCCCAGACAAGATCCTAAAAGTCAATATGCAGCGGCGATTCCCATTTTTGTTTTTAAAGCTTTGAAAAATGAACCTATTACAATTTATGGCGATGGTGAACAAACCAGAGATTTTGTTTATGTTAAAGATGTAGTAAAAGCAAATGTTCTGGCTGCAGAAAACGAAAAAGTGACAGGTGTTTTTAATGTGGCAAATGAAAAAGCCATAACAATAAATGAATTGGCAAAGCTCATTATAAAAACAACTAACTCAAAAAGTAAAATTATTTACGAAGATGAACGCCCCGGCGATATTAAACACAGTCTTGCATCAATAAAAGAAACCCGAGAAAATTTAAATTTTGAACCTTCGTATGATTTAATTTCTTCTTTGGAAACAACAATAAAGTATTTTGAAAAACTGAATAGATAAAATATGAAAAAGAAAAATATTTTAATTGTTTTTACCGGTGGAACATTTTCTATGAAAATAGATGAAAAAACCGGTGGTGCCATTCCTTTTTTTCACGGAGAAGAATTAATAGAAATGATACCCGAAGCAGGAAAGTTAGCAAAGATAAGTATTTTAAACTTCGGTAATTTTCCAGGTCCTCACATGACACCGGAACGTATGTTAAAATTATCAAAAATTGTAAAGAAAAATATTGATAAAAAAAATATTGATGGAATTATTGTAACACACGGTACGGATACTTTGGAAGAAACAGCTTACTTTTTAGATCTTACCGTTAAAACCGATAAACCGATAGTTGTTATCGGGGCAATGAAAACCAGTTCGGAAGAAGACTGGGACGGACCAAGAAATTTGTTAGATGCAATACACATTTGTAAGAATAGAAACAGCAAAGGAATAGGTGTGTTGGTTTGCCTTAACGGAGAAATAAATGCTGCCAGTGAAGTAACAAAAACACACACTGAAAATGTAGAAACATTTCATAGTCTGGATTTTGGTGCTCTTGGTTTTGTTGAACGGGGAAGGGTTTGGTATAATAGAATTCCAAGAAAGTTAGAAGGTGTGGAAACCGGAAAGGTTAATTCCAACGTTGATATTATTAAGGTTTATGCAGGTATTAAAGATAAGCTTTTTAAGTTTGCTGCAGATTCCGGTGTATCCGGCTTGGTTGTAGAAGCTCTTGGTGTTGGCAACGTTCCTCCACCGGCGTTTGACGGAATTAAATATGTAATTGAAAAAAACATTCCTGTTGTTCTTGTTTCCAGGTGTCCTTCCGGTGAAACCTTAGATGTTTACAGTTATGAAGGTGCGGGTAAATGGCTGAAAGAATTAGGCGTTATTTTTACAGATTACTTAAACGGACAAAAAGCCAGAATAAAACTTATATTAGCCTTGGGGAAAGGAATAAAAGGTGAGGAGCTTAGAAAATTATTTGAGGGCGATGACAAATAAGATTAAAGCGTTTCTCGGCTCAATAGTTTTGTTGCCAATTATTGTCTGGTTGATTATAAATAATGGTCGGTTCATTTTTTTTATAGATCATTTTAATTTATTAATACACGAAGGAGGGCACGGTATATTTAGATTTTTTGGAAAATTTATTTATACGTTGGGTGGCTCTTTAATGCAAATTTTAATACCGTCCTTAATTTTATACTATTTTTATTCTAACCGTAAAATTTTTGGTGCACAAGCTTCTCTTGTCTTTTTGGGCGAAAATTTATTAAATATATCTGGCTATGCTTTAGATGCAAAAGCACAAAAATTACCATTGCTTGGCGGCAACCGGGTTTATCACGATTGGCACTATCTTTTAGATAAACTAAATATTTTAGATTATTATTATTTTGCCGGATACTTTTTTATTGCTTTAGCTTTCTTATCCTTTTTAATATCTTTACTTTTA
>JALSNL010000004.1 GCA_026987055.1 Melioribacteraceae bacterium
CTATTTTTTCTTTATTTTAGAGTTTATACTACAAACTTTATACTTTTTCGATATAAATCCTCAGCAATTGGTAAGTTGTTGCGGAACGGTTTTTAACGAAGCAAGTACTTCTTTGCTTGGCAGATTTACACAAATTCCGAATTCAATTTCTTTACCTATTTTTTATATTCTATTTATTCTATTAATATTCACTTCGTTAAAAAAGGAAATAATTGCAAACGGAATAATAAATTTCTTTTTTCTTATTATAAGCATTGTTACACTTATAAGTTTTTTCGGGACTTATATATACGAATTACCGACACATCATTGTCCGTTTTGTCTGCTGCAAAAAGATTATTATTATATCGGCTATCTTTTATATACGGTTTTAATTCTCGGTACATTTTTCGGAATTGTAAACACATTTTTGAAGTTACTTTTAAAAATTGAACTTAACTATTTTAAATTATCGTTAATATTTAATTCAATTTATGTAATTTTGGTCTCTGCATATCCTATACATTTTTATTTGGTAAACGGAGTTTGGTTATAAGTATTCGAAAAAAAATATCATTCTTATTTTTGTTAGTTCTATTTGCATGTTCCAACAATCCTTTTATGGAAAGCGGGAACCATGAAAAGAAACCCTTGCCAATCGTAAAAGGAAAACATTTTTGTACATCGTGTAAAATGCCGGTAGATACGTTAAAATATTCCGCCGAAGCAGTTCTGGAAAACGGAGACACATATTTTTTTGATGACCCGGGCTGCGTAGCAATTTGGTTAAATAAACAGAAAGACAAAGATAAAATAATTATTTGGATGTACAGTTTGGACACAAAACGTTGGATAAACGGAAGAACCGCTTATTATTCACTTGTAGAGAATACACCTATGTTTTACGGTTTCGGAGCTTATGAAAAAAAACAAAACGGATTTATTACGTTCAACAAAATGTTTGTTAGAATGATTCGCGGAGAAAATCTTACCAACCCGAAAATTAGAAAACAAATACTTGATAGCTTAAAAAAACAAAAATAATTTTTTATGGAAAAGAGGATAATATGAAATATGCAATTTTAGTTTTGATGTTGTTTTTAGTTTCTTGTAACCAAAATACAACAAATAAAAATAAGACCGAAACGGTTTCCGCCGCTTCAATCAACAATACTAATAAATGCGAAAATTGTAATATTGAATTGATAAAAAAAATTTCTACCAATCACGCCGTTAAAACCAAGGACGGAAAAATCCATCATTTTTGTTCTATAAATTGTTTGGCGGAAAAATGGGATGATTTAAAAGAGGACATCGATTCCGTTTTTGTAATAGACGTAAGAACAAAAGAATTTATTCCGGCAGCTAAAGCTCATTATGTTATTAGAGCTCCGTTTGGAGAAACTAAAGAAACAACAGCTTACGCATACAAAGAATTAGAATATGCCAACAGATTTAAAAAAGACTTTTGGGGAAAAGAAATAACAAATTTTAACAAAGCTTTATCGGAAGTTAAATAAGTAAAATTTGCTAATCAAAAATAAAATATTTTAGTTTTTAGCATTAAATTTTATACTTTTAATCAACTAATATTTTTTTATACTATAAAGAGATATGATATATGAATAACGAAGAACCGGACAAAAAAGAAGAATTTAGAGATCACCTTGCAACCGTAACGGAAAAAGGTGAAAGAATTTGGGTTTATCCTAAAAAACCAAAAGGTAAGTTTTATCGATTACGAACAATAGTTGCTACTATTTTATTAGCAATACTTTTTCTTGTTCCATTTATTAAAGTTCACGGACATCCACTTATGCTATTAGATATTCTCGGACGAAAATTTATTTTGTTCGGTGTATCTTTTGGTCCGCATGATTTTCATTTATTTGTATTAGCTATAATTGGCGGCATTATTTCAATTTTTCTATTTACCGTTGTTTACGGTAGAATTTTCTGCGGTTGGCTTTGTCCGCAAACAATTTTTATGGAAATGCTTTTTAGAAAAGTTGAATATTTAATTGAAGGTGATGCTAATAAACAAAAAGCGTTAGATAAAAGACCTTGGGACGGAGAAAAAATTTTTAAGAAAGGTTTAAAGCACATTATTTTTGCAATAATGGCTTTTGCAATTGCCAATGCTTTACTTGCTTGGGTAATTGGAGTTGACGGACTTAAAGAATTAGTTTCCAAACCAATATCGGAAGTTACAGGTAAGTTTATTGCAATGGTTGTTTTCTCGGGTGTAATTTATATTTTTTACGCTTATTTAAGAGAACAAGTTTGTACATTAATTTGTCCGTACGGAAGATTACAAGGTGTAATGCTCGATCCGACTTCAATTGTAATACATTACGATTACAAACGTGGCGAGCCAAGAGGAAAAATTAAGAAAGGTCAAGAACAAAATTTGGGGGATTGTATTGATTGCCACCAATGCGTTGATGTTTGTCCTACAGGAATTGATATTAGAAACGGGACACAACTTGAATGTGTAAACTGTACGGCATGTATTGATGCTTGTGATGACGTAATGACAAAAATAAAACGACCGACCGGGTTAATACGTTATGCCTCTAAAAACGAAATTGAAACCGGAGTAAGAAAAATATTTACACCAAAAGCTATAGCATACACTGTTTTTCTTTCATTGCTATTTGCCTTAATTGTTTTCTTACTTTCAACCCGTTCCGATTATGAACTTTCTATTGTTAGAACTGCAGGTATTATGGCAATTGAGCAACCTGGTGATAGTACAAAAATAAGCAATCTTTACGATGTAAATATAATTAACAAAACTTTCGATAGAGTTGAACCTACTTTGGAAGTAGAAAACATAAAAAACGCCCAAGTAAAACTAGTTAGCGGTAGTTTAACTCTGGAACCTGAAAGTGTTGCAGAAGCTCAAATTTTTGTAATAGTGCCAAAAGATGAAATTAAGCAACTAAATACACCAATAGAAATAGCTGTAAAAGCAAACGGGAAAGTTATTGATGTAATTAAAACATCTTTCTTAGGAAAGGTAAGAGGAAAGGCAGGCTTAAAGTGAAATTGAATTGGGGAAGTGGAATTGCAATTGTAATATCTGTTTTTACTATTGCCGGATTATCTTTTATATACTATGCATTTCATCAAGATGTTAATTTGGTTAAAGATAATTATTATCAAGATGAGATAAAATATCAAGATAGAATTGAAGAAATTAAACGAACTGCAAAATTATCAGATAAACTTGAAATAAAAGTATCAGGGAGCAATATATTATTCAACTTCCCCCAAAATGTAAATAAAGATAAAATTAAAGGAAATATTTTACTTTACCGTCCGTCCGATAGAAAGCACGATATCTTTTTTCCTATTGAACTTGATAGCTTAAGTGAACAAATAAAATCTACAGAGAAATTAGTTTCGGGAATGTGGAAAGCTCAGGTAAAATGGGAAATTGATACTTTATCATATTACACGGAAAAAATAATAATGGTTCAGTAAAATGGGCTCTGATATTTGGGCCGGTTTTTTAATCGGGTTTTTCGGTAGTTTCCATTGTGTTGGAATGTGCGGGCCAATTGTGCTGGCACTCCCAACAGGCAATGCATCAAGTTTCAAAATTGTAATTAGCAGAGTTCTTTATAATTTTGGAAGAATTTTAACTTATTCTTTTTTTGGTGCTGTTTTTGGTTTTTTCGGCAGAGGAATAACATTTGCCGGTTTACAAAGATATGCTTCTATTTCAATTGGCGTAATAATTTTATTTTATTATTTAACACCAAGTAGATTTAAAGGGAAACTTTCTTTAACTGCTCCTTATAAGCTGTTAAGCAATTTTGTAAAAAAAGCTTTTAAACGAATTACTAAAGACGGGTCTCCCCTTTCACTTTTTTTATTTGGTATTGTTAACGGTTTTTTACCATGCGGATTTGTTTATGTAGGACTTGCAGGAGCAGTTACAACCGGCGGAGCACTAACAGGAGCTGCTTTTATGGCTTTGTTCGGTTTAGGAACAACACCGATAATGTTGGGCACGGCTTTGGTTGGTAGATTTCTTAATGTAAAAATCCGTTCTACAATGAATAAACTTATTCCTGTTTTTGCTATTATCCTAGCTATTCTATTTATACTTCGCGGCTTGAATTTGGATATTCACTATATAAGCCCTAAACTTTCCAATGATGTTATGGAACAGTCCCAAACATGTGCTCCAAAATAAATTCATTAGATCTGCGTAATTAAAATACACTTTGTTAATTTTGGGTTTGGAACTCATTTATATTAAATTAGAGTTTTAATTTATTTTTATATGTGGTTCTATTATTTATAATTTTCATTGGAAATTTAGTTTTCCATAGAGTTAAAATAAATATTATTACGGCAAATGATATTTATATTTTACTAATAAATGTGAGTTATGAAATAAGTATTTCTAAAACAAATTGGTTTTCCGAAAACCACTCCCGTTTTAGCAAACAAACTATTTTTCTTAGACTGAATCTTTTTTATGACAAATACATCAAATAAAATAACAGACGAACAATTAATTGCGGAAGCTATAAAAGGAAACAAAAAAGCATTAACGGAAATTGTACTTAGGTACGAACAAACTGTTTACAATTTTGCTTTCAAAATTTGTCGTGATAAAGATAAAGCGGAACATGCTATGCAAGAAACTTTTCTTAGCATGGTTAAGTCTTTAAAACAATTTTCCGGTAAATCCAAGCTTTCAACTTGGTTATATACAATTGTAAGTAACCATTGTTTAATGTTAGCTCGGTCTAAAAAGAAATATGATTACACTGTTCTTGAAAATGAAGACGGATTAGTAAACGATAAATTTATTTCCGATTGGAAATTTAATCCTGAAAAATTATCTGAAAATCAAGAATTAAAAGATATACTTGATAATGCTATAGAAAAACTACCTCATGATTATAAAGTAGTTTTTCTACTTAGAGATGTTGAAGGTTTATCTACAAAAGAAACCAGTGAAATTGTTAATCTTTCAATTCCGGCAATTAAATCTCGGCTACATAGAGCCAGAGCTTTTTTAAGAAACGAATTAAACAAGACTTTACACGTATGAAAAAAATAGAAACAACATGTAAACTTGTGATGAACCATCTTTGCGATAATTTGGGGGAAGATTTAGATTCTCCCAAATGCTTGGATATTAAAACGCATTTGGAAAGTTGTCCTAACTGTAGAAGTTTTTTTAATACTATTAATTCTACTGTTGAGTTTTATAAAAAATATAATGTAAAACTTGACGACAAAGGTCATAAAGAATTACTTTCTATCCTTGGGCTAAACGAAGACGATAGTAATGATGATGAATAAGGTTCATTTTTTCAAAACTAAAATTAAGTGGGATTCTAATTTTAACGGAATACTTACCGAGCAAAATTTCCCTAATATTAAAATAACAACTCCACCGGAATTTTCTAACGGAGAACAAAATACATGGACTCCCGAACATCTTTTTGTTGCATCGGTTAATGTTTGTTTAATGACAACTTTTTTGGCTATTGCAAAAAACTCCAAATTGAATTTTAACAGTTATTCTTCGGAAGCTAATGGGAAGTTAGAAAAAATAGATAATAAATTTATGTTTACGGAAATAGAATTATACCCTGAAATAACCGTTGATTTGGAAAAAGACATTGAAAGAACAGAACGTATTTTAAATAAAGCAAAAGAGCATTGTTTGGTTTCCAATTCTATAAAATCCAATGTAATTGTAATGCCTAAAATCAGAATCGGTTAAAAAAATTTACCAAAAAGATTCATCATATAATTTTGAACTTATTGCCAAGGTTCCGTTATGTATATCCTTTATTAAGATTAGAATTTGTATTAAAATAACGCCAAATGTTATATGGAAAAGCTTTTATTTTTTTAGTCCTTTTTAACAAATCAAATAAGTCTTTCTTTGAAAA
>JALSNL010000005.1 GCA_026987055.1 Melioribacteraceae bacterium
AACTTTTCCATCGGCACTAATTACATTGGTTGCAAGACTTTGTTTGGGATTTTCCAATTGTTCTAGAGATGGCAAACCGGAAATAATATGTTGATAGAAAAAATACCCTCCAATTAAACAAACTACAGCAAAAACACCCAGAATACTCCAGAATATTTTATCCGACCGGGAGTTTTTACTATCTACATTTTTTTTATCATTATTTTCTTCTTTGATTTCTTCTGTCATTGATTATTCCACTCAATAAATTCAAAATTACCGTTAGAAAATTTGCCATAATAGGGTTCTTCTAACCAAGTTCCCAGGTTTATATATTTACCATGATTTATTATTTCTTCTTTTTTTATATGAGAATGACCAAAAACAATATAGTCAAAACCTTCAGCTATTTTTTTCTTTGCTGCTAAATACATTCCGTCTGTTTCACCGTAAGATTTACCGGTTGTATAATTACGGCTTTGTTTACTGGAAGAACTAGCTAACCAAATTCCAAAATCGGGATGAATTAATGAATACAATTTTTGCGTTGTTTTGTTCCTCAAAATTTTTTTTAATATTTTATATCCCAAATCATTTTCCACCAAACCGTCGCCGTGAGCAATAAAAAACCTCTTCCCTTCCAAATCAATTTCTATTGGATTTTCATAAACCTTCACACCTAATTCTTTTTCAAAAAAATCTCTATGCATAAAATCATGATTGCCAATTATATAGTGAACTTCTATACCTGCTTCGGTTAAATTCTGTAGTGCTGTAAATGTTCTGAAATATCCTTTCTGAATTACTCTTTTATATTCAAACCAATAATCAAATAAATCACCTACAATAAATAATTTATTTGCGTTATTTTTTGTAAACTTTAAAAATTCAACAAATTTTCTTTCACGCTCTTTTTCTTCCTTTATAGAAAGTAAGCCGAAATGTAAATCCGATACAAAAAAAGCTGTCAAGTATATTCCTAATTTTATTTAATACTTAAATTTAACATTTTTTCCGAAAGCTAACCATACTAAATTTTGTATTATTTTTTGCTCCAAATTATTTTATGCTTCAAAAAAAATTTATAACGTTTCATTATTTTATTATGTTTTTAATTAGCTAATATTATTTCAGCAGCAAGCCAATTATCATTATCCAGTATTACATTTTTTACATTATTGCTTACAGAATATTTTATTTCCGTTTCCTTCGTAGTGATATAGGTTTTGTATTTAATATTTTTTCCATTTTCCAATATCAAATCTATGTCTAACGGAAATTGATAAGTATTGTAACCGGACTGAATTTGATTAATTTTGAGCACAACATATTGTTTATTTTCAATTGTTTTATTCTCAAATTGATATTTTATCTCAATCTTCCCTTTTCCCTCAAAAACCCATTGATTAAAAAACCAGTTTAAGTCCTTTTGAGAAATTTTTTCTGCAATTTTTATAAAATCGAAGGTGGAAGCATTTTTATATTTATATTTTCGATAATAAGTTTTAAGAATATTGAAAAAAATCTTATCACCTACTTCACGTCTTAACATGTGAAGTACCCAAGCACCTTTATTATAAACAATTTTGCCAAATATTTCTTTTGGGTTGTAAAGAGTATATTTTTTAAAATTAGTTAGATAAGAATTCATTGTAGATTTTAATGCGGTAAAACCACTTTCTTTTTCCCAATAAAGAGCTTCGGCGTATGTTGCAAAACCTTCGTTTAACCAAATATCTTTCCAAGTTTTTAGTGTTACGGCATCTCCCCACCATTGATGTGCAAGCTCATGCACAAGCATTCCGGTAAAAAAATTTCTACCGGTTATAAAATTTTTTCCTATTCCTGTAATTGACTGATGTTCCATTGCACCAAGTTTCCACATAAACTCTGCAACACCGTATTTTTCTTTCATAAACGGATAGTTACCAAACATTTCCGTAAAATATTTAATTGCTTGCGGATGAATTTCAAAATCCTTTTTTGCTTCTTTAAGTTGGTTGGGGAAAACGTAATATTCAATATCCAAAGTATCTCCGTTGGTAGAAATATATTTATCGCTAAAATTTGTGTACTTGGCAGAATATATTGAAATCAAATATGTTGATATTGGATATTTTGTTTTCCAGTGAAATATTTTCTTACCTTTATAAGTAGTTACTTTTGTCAGAACTCCGTTAGAAACCGATATCATGGATGAATCACCGGTTATGCTTAAATCGGTTAAAACTTTATCGGTAGGAGTATCATTGCAGGGAAACCACGTTGAAGCATAAATGGGTTCATTTAATGTATAAATAACTTTACTCCCATTATATTCTTCAAAATTAAAGGAACCGAAACCTAAGCTTTCCGGTTCTCCTTTATATTTTACTTGAATATTAAAAGTATCGCTTTGGGAAATTAAATTCGGTATAATAAGTTTGTCGGCATTATATTCATAATTTATTTTCTTTTGATTTAATGTAAGCAAAGAAATATCAAAATTATCATGAAAATTTAATCTGATTTTTTTTATACTTTTATTTTTAATCACTCCGGTTATTAAAACATCGCCAATTATCATTTCCTCTTTTGGTAATAATTCTATTTTAATATCATAATGTAAAATATCGATATCACTTTTAATATTGGCATTATATTCTTCTAACTTTTTTAATGAGGCAAAATTTGTTGATAAACCGTTCTTTAGAAAAATTTTTCCTTCGGTAAAACCAATATTAAATTTTGCAAATAAAAATAAAATGGCGACAAAAAGAATCACCAATGCAATTAAGATGCTTAATGACCAAATAAGTAGTTTATTTTTCTTGACTTTCATTAATAAAAAAAGTAATTATTCATATAAGACTACAATTATTTTGCAGTTTAAAAATTTCATAATTTACCTACTCATTATAGCAAATAAATAATTTAAAATAAAAAGAGAACATCATGGCATTTGTAGGTTCATTACTCCAAAGAGAAACTTTAACTATTATTTTAGCCGGCGGACAAGGTCAAAGACTGGAACCGTTAACACGAATGAGAACAAAACCATCTGTTCCGTTTGGCGGGAAATACAGAATTATTGATTTTGCACTTTCTAATTGTCTGAACTCCGGCTTAAGAAAAATTTACGTTCTTACACAGTATAAGTCCGACTCTTTAAACCAACATTTATACGAAGCATGGAATATTTTTAATCCGGAATTAGGTGAATTTATTTATTCAATTCCGCCACAACAAAAAACCGGAAATGAGTGGTACCAAGGAACCGCCGATGCAATTTATCAAAATTTAAACTTAGTTAAACCTAATAATTTTAATTGGGTTTTAGTTCTCTCGGGTGATCACATTTACAAAATGGATTACCTTAAAATGCTTCAATATCATATTGAAAAAAAGGCGGACGTTTCCATTGCAAATATTATGGTGGACAAAGAAGATGCCACCAGATTTGGTGTAATTGAAATTGACTCCGAATATAAAGTAAAGTCCTTTAAAGAAAAACCGGAAAATCCTGCTGAGATACCGGATAACCCGGGAATGTCTTTTGCAAATATGGGAATCTATATTTTTAATACAATGGCAATGCGGGAAACCATAGAAACCTTAACAGCAAAAGGAACAAAAAATTTGGATTTTGGGAAACATGTAATTCCTTATATGTTAGAGCAAAATTATAATGTTCGTGCTTTTAGATTTGAAGATGAAAATAGACCGGAAAAACCTTATTGGGTTGATGTAGGAACCCTTGACAGTTATTATCATGCAAGCATGGATTTAATAAAAGTTAATCCTGAATTTAACCTTTATGATGTCAATTGGCCTTTAAGAACAAAACAACAACAATATCCACCTGTAAAAACTCTTTCCCACGAAGGTGAAAGAGTTGGTCGTGCAATAAATTCTTTAATAACGGATGGGACAATAATTTCCGGCGGTTTGGTTGAACGTTCTATACTTGGGGCTAATGTTAGAATCAATAGTTTTACCTACATAACCGATTCTATTATTATGGATAACTGCAATATTGGAAGGTATGCTAAAATAAGAAGAACAATTATTGATAAAAACGTTCACGTTCCTGAAAAAGAAGAAATTGGTTTTCATCCGGATATAGATAAAAAAAGATTTAAAGTAACTGATTCCGGCATTGTTATTATTCCTAAAAATTACCAATTCGAATAATAATTTACCGGTTTGGTATGAATGATAATTTAGAACAGAAGCTTACTGCCGTTCCCTCTTTACCGGGCATTTATCAGTTCTTAAATAAGAATAAAAAAATTATTTATATCGGTAAAGCTAAAAACCTTAGAAACAGAGTTCGCTCTTATTTTCGTTCCAAAGTAGATTCACCCAAAACAAAAGCACTTGTGGAAAAAATTTTCGATTTCGAAATTATTGCCACGGAAAATGAAATTGAAGCTCTTGTGCTTGAAAACAATCTTATAAAAAAATATAAACCACGTTATAATGTTAATCTTAAAGACGATAAAACCTATCCATATATAAAAGTTACCAAAGAACCTTATCCGCAAATTTATTATACCCGCGATATTGTAAAAGACGGTTCAAAATATTTTGGACCTTATACAAATGTTAAACAAATGAAAACATCTTTAAGGATGTTAACCAAAATATTTAAAATAAGAAGCTGTACTTATTTTATTGACGATGATGTAATAAAAAAGAAAAAAATTAAAGTTTGTCTTGATTACCACATTAAAAAGTGCGACGGACCTTGCGAAGGTTTGGTTTCCGTTGAAGAATATAACAAAATGGTAAAGCAAGTAATTAAAGTTTTAAGAGGCAAAACCAACGAACTGATTGATGAACTAAAACACGAAATGCAAATAGCAAGTGAACAATTAAAATTTGAAAAAGCGGCTGAGCTGAGAGACAAAATTGAACAACTTAGTGTTTATTCATCAAGACAAAAAATTGTTACAAACGATTTTGAAGATAAAGATATACTTGCCGTTGCCGTTGAAGCTAAAGATGCGGCTTGCACAATTTTGAATATACGTTCCGGCAGACTTGTTGGTAAACGACAACTTAAACTAAGTATAGAAGCAGATGAAGAGTTAAACAAAATTTATAATGCGGCAATAAAATTTTACTACGGTGAATATGTAGAAGTACCAAAAAACATTATTATAGAAACTTTGCCGGACGACGATAAAGCTTTACTTAATTGGTTAAACTCCAAAACTGAAAAAAAAGTTAATTTTGTTATTCCCAAAATACAAAGCGATACAAAATCGTTGTTAAACATGTGTAAGCAAAATGCAATTCTACAACTAAAAGATATTCAATTGCAGCGAATGAAAAAAGACGGTAATTTGCCTTATGTTCTTTCATCGTTAAAAAGAGATTTACGCCTTACCTCTTTACCGCGAAAAATCGAATGTTTTGATATTTCCAATTTGCAGGGGACCGATACCGTAGCCAGCATGGTTGTTTTTGTTGACGGTAAACCAAAAAAATCTTTATATAGAAAATATATTATTAAAACGGTTGAAGGTCCGGATGATTTTGCCAGCATGCAAGAAGTTATTGAACGCCGTTACAGTAAAGTAAAAGAAAACAACGAACCATTGGCGGATTTAATTATGGTTGACGGCGGAAAAGGTCAACTTTCCAGTGCGGTGGAAATTTTGGATAATTTGGGATTTAAAAAATATCAAATAATCGGCTTGGCAAAAAGATTGGAGGAAGTATTCTTCCCCGGAATTTCGGAACCGCAAACAATCCCCAAAACATCTTCAAGTTTAAAACTGCTTCAACATTTAAGAGACGAGGCACATCGTTTTGCAATTACATTTCATAGAAAAAGACGTGACGGAAGAACAATAAAAACCGAACTTACGGAAATTGAAGGTATTGGTCCGAAACTGGCCGAAAAACTTCTTCTGCATTTCAGAAGCGTAACC
>JALSNL010000006.1 GCA_026987055.1 Melioribacteraceae bacterium
TCCATGGGATTTAATCTTGGTTTAATATCTCTTATGTGTACGGAAATCGGGATGATTACTTATGTCTATTTTGCCGAATTAGGTTTTAAAGCCGGGTTGGCAAGTTTAATGGTAGCTTTCCCTTTTATTGTTGCATTTATATTTTTGGGTAAAACCGGATTTGTTATAAAGAAAATGATGGAAATGAAAATAATGACAGTCCCGGAATTCTTTTCCAAAAGATATAGCAAAGGTGTAAGATTTTATTTAGGAATACTTATGGCTGTAGGTGGAATATTAAACTTTGGCGTGTTCCCCGGTGTTGAGGCAAAATTCATTAATATTGTTACCGGAATTCCTGAAGAATATCTTCTTTACACTATGGTTGGGTTATTGACAATAGTTTTACTTTATACTTTGGTTGGCGGTATGGTTTCTGTAATTGTTACTAATTATGTTCAATATGTATTGTTAAGTTTTGGAATGGTGATAATTACTATAATAGGATTTAATGCTGTGGGTTGGGATGGAATTGTTACGGCTGTTACAACACAAATGGGTGATAAAGGAATTAACCCGTTTCATCCGACTTTTTTTGAAGGCGAATTCGGGTTCGGATTTATTGTTTGGCAAATATTAATGCAGATTTCCATTCTTATCGGTTGGCAAGCAGTATCAGCTAGATTGTTTGCTTCCAAAAATTCAAAAACCGGACAAAAAATTTACACTTGGTCTGCTTTAATGTTTTTTGCCAGAGCTGTACTTCCTGTATTTTGGGGAATAATTGCATTTGCTTATTATACAAAATTAGGAACAGCGTCCGATATGCAAGGTCTTGATGCATTGCCTAATTTAATTAAAGATTTAATGCCGCACGGAATTTTAGGATTGATATTTGCAGGTTTGCTGGCGGCTTCAATGTCAACTTATGCAAGTTATTTGTTATCGTGGAGTTCAATTGTTTCGCAAGATATAGTTGGAAGTGTTATAAGATTTGTTACTAAAAAAGATCTTAGTTCTAAAAAGCAATTACAATTAAGTAGAATTGTTATGGCAATAGTAATGATATTTATAATTTGGTGGTCGTTATTTCATAAAGTTGAAGGATATTTATATTTCTATTTAAATATGACAGCCATGCTGTTTATACCGGGAACACTTATAAGTGTAGCTTTGGGTGTTTACTGGAAAAATGCCCGAACATTGGGAGCATATCTTGCTATAACATTCGGAGCAATTCCGCCTTTGTTATATTTGGTGTTTCCTAAAGAGATTACAAAGTATGCTTCCGAAATGGGATATGGCGGTTTCTTGGTTGCATTAATCGGAATGCTAATTGGTTCGGTTATTCAAAATAAATTTATGCCTAACAGTGTAAGGGAGACAATATAATGGGATTTTGGGAAATATTTTGGGCTATAAGTATTTTATTTGCAGTTGTTTCTTTTTCAATTTTATCATTGAGCGTTTTGTATAAAGGCTTTCAAGAAGTAAAAGATATGCTTACTGCTTTGGAAGATGCGGAAAATAAATCCGAATAGAAAAGTATCTTTGCATCTATGAAAAATAACAACAATAACATTATCTCCGTTTTGGCTGTTGGGGCTCACCCTGATGATGTGGAAATTATGTGTGCCGGAACTTTGGCATTGTTAAAAGAAAAAGATTGTAAAATACAAATTGCCACAATTACAAACGGAGACTTAGGTTCCGCTACATTAAGTAAAAATGAACTTGCTTCAATAAGAAAAGCAGAAGCAGCTAAATCGGCAAAATTATTAGATGCCGATTATTATTGTTTAGATAACCACGATATTTTTTTGACTTATGACGAACCCACTTTACTAAAAACAATTGAATTAATCCGCAAAACAAAACCTGATGTTGTAATTACGCAAAGCCGGCAAGATTATATGATTGACCATGAAGTAACAAGCAAATTGGTTCAAACCGCTTGCTTTACAGCTGCAATCAAAAATATAAAAACAGAAAGCGAACCGTTTGATAAAATTCCATACCTATATTATATGGATGCTTTGGAAGGGAAAGATATATACGGAGTTAAAATTGAACCTTCTATGATAGCTGATATTTCAGAAACAATAGAAATGAAAGAAGAAATGCTGAAATGTCATGATAGTCAAAGAAGTTGGTTAATGTTGCATAATGGAATTGATGAATATGTTCAATCAATGAAAAATTTTTCTGCTATGCGCGGGAAACAAATTGGAAAAAGATACGGCGAAGGTTTTAGGCAACATCTTGGTTCGGCTTATCCGCAAAATAATATTTTAAAAAATATTCTTATAAATCAAATTGTTGAATTAAATTGAAGGATATATGAAAATGGAAAAATTAAAACCTACACTTTTAATCATTGCTGCCGGTCTTGGTTCTCGTTACGGAAGTCTAAAGCAAATAGATAAAATAGGACCTTCGGGTGAACGGATTATTGATTATTCCGTGTACGATGCTGTTAGAGCTGGATTTGGGAAAATTATTTATGTAATAAGAAAAAGTTTTGAGGAAGAATTTAAAGAAGTAATATTAAATCATTTGCCTTCTGATATAGAAACAGGATATGTTTTTCAAGAGATTGATTCGGTGGATAAAAATATAAATTATAATCCGGCTAGACAAAAACCGTGGGGAACCGGTCATGCATTACTTGTTGCCGAAGATGCAATTAATGAACCGTTTGTTGTAATCAATGCCGATGATTTTTATGGTGCGGAATCTTTTAAAATAGCTTATGATTTTTTACAAAAAGAGAATGCAAAGGAAAATAATTATGCACTTATCGGTTTTGATATAAAAAATACTTTATCGGAATATGGTACTGTTTCCCGTGGAATATGTTCAGCTGATAAAGATGGTTTTTTAACTTCCGTTGTTGAACGAACCCAAATAAAAATAGAGAATGGAGCAATCCTTTACAAAGATGAATTAGATAACTGGAATAATCTTAGCGGAAACGAAATTGTATCTATGAATATGTTTGCTTTTACACCTGGAATTTTTAAGTTAATAAGACCCGATTTTAATTCCTTTTTACAAAAAAATAAAAATGAACTTAAAGCCGAGTATTACTTGCCTACGGCTGTTGATAATCAAATAAAAATTGGAAAAGCAAAAGTTAAAGTTTTGAGTACACCGGAACAATGGTTCGGACTTACTTATAAAGAAGATAAAAAAATTGCACAACAAAAAATACTTGAAACGGTAAACGCAGGGAAATATCCTGAGAAATTATGGAAATAAAATTTTTATGATTGTTTTATAAATAACCCAATGTAATCGACGGCTTTACGCCGGCGTTCACACAGAGACGATTTAAAAAGTAAACAAGTTTTCAAAGACAGGAAAGTCTGTGCTACATTTTATATTTTGTAAACAAATAAATAAATGTAACCGTCGGCTTTATGCCGACGTTCAAATACTTTGTGTAAATTTTAAAAAATAAACAGATGAAAAATATAAATTATAAAAAAATTATAAGTCATTTTAAGGTTGTCGGTAATTTTATTGATGCTAAACCTTATGGTAGCGGTCATATTAACGATACTCTTTTGGTTCGGTTTGAACAAGAAGGGAAAAATGTAAAATATATTTTAAGAAAAATAAATAAACATGTTTTCAAGAAGCCTGGACTTATTGTTGAAAATACGGTAATGGTTACAAATCATATCAAAGACAAACTTAAAAAAAATAAAGAAAAAGATTTACACAGAAAAGTTTTAAGTTTGATTGATACGTTCGATGGAAATTATTCATATATTGATACAAACAAAGATTACTGGTGCTTAATTCTTTTTATAGATGATGCTTATACAGTTGATTTTGTAGAAACCAAGAAGCAAGCTTACGAAGCTGCTAAAGCATTTGGTAAATTTCAAAAGTATTTATCCGATTTCGATGTTTTAAAATCTCACGTTACAATAGAAAATTTTCATAATCTAAGTAACAGAATAAGTAACTTTGATGAAGCTTTGAAAAAAAATTCGGCAAACCGTGTTAGTGGAATTGAACATGAAATAAATTTAGCCAATAAATATCGTTATATAGAAAATGATTTTAATGCGCTTCAACAAAAAGATATACCGCCTAGAATAACACATAACGATACTAAAATAAATAATGTAATGCTTGATAGTAAAACGGACGAAGGATTGTGTGTAGTTGATTTGGATACGGTAATGCCTGGAATTATCTTAAATGATTTTGGAGATATGGTTAGAACATTTACTAGTCCGGCTGCAGAAGATGAACAAGATACCCAAAAGGTTTTTGTAAGAATGGATATTTATAAAGAAATGGTAAACGGATACTTAAGTGAACTTAACAATATTTTAACCGGAGACGAATTAAATAATCTTGCACTTGGAGCAAAAATAATTGTTTACGAACAAGCAATAAGATTTTTAACAGATTACATAGAAGGTGATGTTTACTACAAAACAGAATATCCGGAACATAATCTAATACGTGCTAAAAATCAGTTTGCATTATTGGCAAGCATAGAAAAAAACTTTGATGAAATGCAAAATTTTATAGAAAAAATGATTTGAAAACTTTCCAATATCTTTTACTTGGCAATAAGTAGATTTATTCCCAAATTTTCAATTTTTTCCTTTTCGTCTTTCGGAATATTTTCATCAGTTACAATTGTTGTAATTTTTTGAATTGGCGCAATATAAGAAAAACTTCGATTTTTAAATTTGCTTGAATCGGTTACAACTATTATTTCCCGGGAATTATTTATCATAATATTATTTAGAAAAGCTTCATCAACATTCGGTGTAGATATTCCGTATTCCGAATCAATTCCATCAACTCCCATAAAAACTTTGTCGCAATAATATTTTTTCAAACTCTCAATAGCGTTAATACCAACTAATGATAAAGATTTTCTACGAAGAATACCGCCAAGCATAATAACTTTTATTTTTGGATATTCAACAAGCTGTCCGGCAATATTAAGTGAATTGGTAATAACCGTAAGATTAGAAAAACCATGTAAATTTTTTGTAATTTCTAAAGTGGTAGTTCCCGAATCAATAATAATTGTATCACCATCTTTAATAAGCTGTGCCGCAACTTTGCCAATAGCATTTTTTTGTATTTGATTTTTCTTGGCTTTGATATCTAACTCATAATCAATTCCTGCTCTTTGGAATTTCATTGCTCCGCCGTGAGCACGAACTAAAAGATTCTTTTTTTCAAGTTGGTCTAAGTCGTTTCTAATTGTTACTTCACTTACATTAAAAAGTTTACTTAAATCAGAAACTTTTACTTTTCCGTCCTTATTGAGTTTTTCTATTATTTTTGTTCTTCTTTCAACTGTAATATTACCGTCAAAGTTGTTTACGTTTTTCAATGTGCTTTCGTTTCCTTACGTTTAGATAACTATAACTCATAAAATATAGTAAAATAATCAGTAAAACAAGAAAGAAAGTGGTTGTTTATATAAAATAATCTATAATATTCCTCAAAAAATATGATTTATTTTGATCTAATCTAAAAAACACAAGGAAACGGAAATAGCTTGACAAGGAAATGAAATTTAGTTAACTTTCAATATCTTTCTAATAAATACAAGTAAAATGATTAAAACGAGAAACGAAATGAATGGAAATATTATTGGGTTAACTAATAATGGAGTGCAATTAAGCGGTTCAAAATTTACATCAAAAGAAATTAGGGAACAACCGGAGTTATGGTTGAAAACCAAAGATTTGTTCCTTAGTAAAATAGATGAAATAAAAAATTTTTTAGATCATGTTTTTCAAAATGAAGATATACAAATTATTTTAACAGGTGCCGGAACTTCTGCTTATATTGGTGAAGTTTTAGCCGGTCCTATGCAAAAGCATATTAATCTTCCGGTAAGAGCTATTCCTTCAACGGATTTAGTAACAC
>JALSNL010000007.1 GCA_026987055.1 Melioribacteraceae bacterium
AACAACATCTCAAAACGTACTATTTTTGCCTTTTTATTTTCATTTTTAACTTTTAACTTCTCAAACAAAACTCTATAATAAATCACAAAATTTTGTAACTTTGAAAGTTTAATTGAACAATTTTACGGGAAGTTTATTAGTGGAAAATAAAAGAAGAATATTAAGCGGAATGCGTCCTACGGGAAAGCTGCATCTTGGGCATTATGTTGGAGCACTTGAAAATTGGGTTAAACTTCAAGATGAATTTGACAGCTACCATTTAATTGCCGATTTGCATGTTTTAACAACTAATTTGGATACAAGTCAAATATACCAAAACACAATTGATATGGTTATTGATTGGCTGGCAGTTGGTTTGGACCCGGATAAAAGTCCGTTTTTTCGTCAATCTCAAATTAAAGAACATACGGAATTATTTTTAATTTTTTCTATGTTGGTAACCAAAGCAAGATTGGAAAGAAATCCGACATTAAAAGATCAAGTAAGAGATTTGAATATTGAAAATATAATTTACGGTCATCTCGGTTATCCGGTTTTACAATCGGCGGATATTCTTTTATATAAAGGAGAAGCTGTTCCGGTAGGCGAAGACCAAGTTCCGCATGTGGAAATTACCAGAGAAATTGCACGTAAGTTCAACAAACAATACGGAAAAGTTTTTAGAGAACCGAAACCTTTACTTACAAATTTTTCACGTTTGGTAGGTTTGGATGGCAATGCAAAAATGAGCAAATCATTAAACAATACAATTCTTCTTTCGGATGAACCGGAAACGGTGGAAAAGAAACTTAAAAAAGCCAAAACCGATCCGCAAAAACTAAGACGTAACGATCCCGGAAGACCTGAAGTTTGTTTGGTGTTTAGTTATCATAAAAAATTTAATCCGGGTGAAATTGAAGAAATAGAAGCAGGATGTAAATCCGGAGCATTGGGTTGTGTTGATTGTAAATTAAAATGCTCCGCAAAAATAAACGAATATCTTGCTCCGGTTTTGGAAATTAGAAAACAGTATGAGAACAATATTCCCAAAGTTGAAGAAATACTTCACACCGGTGAAGCAACAGCAAAAAAGGTTGCCAATACTACAATGCAGCAAGTAAGAGACGCAATGAAATTAGGATAAACATTGTACAAAATAAAACTAAATACATTTGAAGGACCATTAGACTTACTTCTTTTCTTTATAAGAAGAGATGAACTGGATATTTATAATATTCCTATTTCCAAAATCACCAAAGACTTTATCGGTTATTTGGATTTGTTGGAACAATTAGATCTGGAAATTGCAGGAGACTTTTTATTAATGGCAGCTACTTTAATGCAAATTAAAGTTCGTATGTTGCTTCCTAAAGAAAAGAATGAAGAAGGTGAAGAAATTGATCCTAGAGCCGATTTGGTTAATGCCTTAATTGAATACAAACGTTATAAGGAAATGTCCGAAGAATTCTCTTATTTGGAAGGGAAACAACGCTCGGTTTTTTACAGAGGTAATTTTGAAAAAGATGAGGCGGAAACAAAACCCGAACTGGACGTATTGTTAAAAAATATTTCCATTTATGATTTAATAAAGGCGTTCCAAAAAGCAATGATGGAAAAACCTAAGGAAGTTGTTCACGAAGTAGAAAGATTAAATGTTTCCATAGAAGAACAGATTGATTTTATAATGGAAAAAACCAAATCTACCGGAAGAATTAATTTTATAAATTTGGTTAAAGGTATGTATGAAAAACTTAGAATTATAGTAACATTTATTGCGATGTTGGAACTAATTAAAATGGGGAAAATCGGCTTGGAAGAATCACCTAATTTTAACGATTTTGAAATTTACGCTATAGAAAATGGATAAAATATATAACTCAATTATCGAAGCTTTAATCTTTGCATCGGAAGAACCTATTCCTGCTTCTGAAATAATTAAAGGAATAAAAGAAATAGATGGTGAAGATACTAAAATTACACCAAACGATGTAGAAAAAAGTGTAGAAGAATTAAACCAAAAATTTGAGAAGGAAGAAAATTCTTTTCATATTATTAAAATTGCCAACGGTTATTTGTTTGCTACAAAATCGGAGTATGCAAAATATATCGGTTATCTTTCTACGGAAAAAACGAAACGGAGATTAAGTCAAGCAGCTGTGGAAACTTTAGCTATTATTGCGTACAAACAACCGATAACAAAACCTGAAATAGAAACCATACGCGGTGTTAATTCGGATTATATGATAAATACTCTGCTCGAAAAAAAACTTATTACAATTAAAGGGCGTGCGGATTCACTGGGCAGACCGCTAATTTACGGAACAACGGATGAATTTTTAATGTATTTCGGATTAAACAAAATCAGCGATTTACCAAAGCCAAGAGAAATTGAAGAGATTATGAAAGATGCCGATTTCCTTGAACAGAAAAGAAAAATAATGATGAACGAAATTGAAGAAAAATTAGAAGAAGATACTATAACAGTTAATACGAGTGATCATGATAGTTCGATTGAATAGATATTTGGCAGAGTGCGGTGTCGCTTCCCGAAGAAAAGCAGATGAGTTTATTACAGAAGGACGTGTTTCCGTTAACGGAAATATTGTTATTGAATTAGGTACTAAAATAAATCCTGAACAAGATGAAATTTTTATTGACGGTGAAAAAATAAAATTGCAAAGTAAAGTTTATTTTATTTTGAATAAACCTAAAGGGATAATAACAACAACAAGTGACGATAAAAAAAGAAAAACAGTTGTAGATTTAATAAGAACAAACAAAAAAATATTTCCGGTCGGGCGTTTGGATTTTAATACAACCGGTCTTTTACTTTTAACAAATGACGGAGAATTCTCTAATTATTTAACGCATCCTAAAAATGGAATTGAACGTGAATATGAAGTTAAGTTAGATAAAGAACTTCAGAAGGTTGATAGAGAAAAATTATTGAAGGGAATTTATTTGGATAGAAGAAAAAGTAAATTCACAAATATTGTTTTTCCCAAAAGGAATAATTTTTATTTGGTTAAAGTTACAACAGTTGAAGGCAGAAACCATTTTGTAAAAAATATGTTTTCAAAACTTGGCTATACCGTAAAAGAATTGCACAGATCAAGATTTGGAAAGTTTAAACTTAAAGATTTGAAAAAAGGCGAATACAGAGAACTAAATAAAAAAGAAATAAAAATTTAATAAAATAGAATATTATTACATCAACCGGCAAAGTTGAATTATAAAAGTGTTGAAAATAATTCTATAAAAAAATTACAAACAAGCATTACCGGAGGAAAATTGGAGAACCACCAAACAACAGAAAAAGAACTGAATACATTAATTGCAAGAAGACACGAAGAATTGGAAGAACTTAAAAATAAGGGAATCCAACCTTTTGCTTATGAATATGATGTTGATTCTTATTCCGCTGAAATAAAAAATAATTATGAAAAATACGAAGGTAAAACCGTAAAAATTGCCGGACGTTTAATGGCAATAAGAAAAATGGGAAAAGCTTCTTTTGCCCAAATTCAAGATGAATACGGTAGAATTCAAATATATTTAAGACGTGATGAAATAGGTGACCAATACGCAATGTTTAAACTTTTGGATATTGGCGATATAATTGGTGTTGAAGGTTATGTTTTCAAAACAAGAACCGAAGAAATTTCCGTTCATACAACATCGCTAACATTGCTTGCAAAATCATTAAGACCAATCCCAATTGCAAAAGAAGTAGTTGATGAAGAAGGCAACAAAAAAATATTCGATCAATTTGCCGATAAAGAATTGCGTTACAGACAACGTTATGTAGATTTGATTGTAAATCCTGAAGTTAAAGATGTATTTGTTAAACGTTCAAAAATTATTTCAACAATGCGTAATTATCTTGATGCAAACAGATTTCTTGAAGTGGAAACGCCGGTGCTTCAATCGTTATACGGCGGAGCAGCGGCAAAACCGTTTGTTACGCATCATAATGCTTTGGATATAAAACTTTACATGCGTATTGCCGACGAACTTTATCTTAAAAGATTAATTGTCGGCGGATTTGAAAGAGTTTATGAAATATCTAAAGATTTCAGAAACGAAGGAATGGATAAAACGCATAATCCCGAATTTACAATGATGGAACTTTATGTTGCCTATAAAGATTACGAATGGATGATGAAATTTGTAGAAGAAATGTTATTCCACATCGCAAAAGAAGTTATGGGTTCTGCCAAAATAAATATAGAAGGTACGGAAGTTGATTTTACACCTCCGTGGAACAGAGTTTCTATGGTTGACGAACTAAAAAAAGTTACTGGAATAGATGTTCTTACAATATCCAAAGAAGATTTGGCTAAAGATGTAAAACAACGCGGAGCATCTTTAACCGGTGGAGAAAGCAAAGGAAAATTAATTGATGAACTTTTTTCCTTAACGGTTGAACCTAATTTAATTCAACCGACATTTGTAACGGATTATCCTGTGGAACTTTCTCCGTTGGCAAAAAAACATAGAACTAAAGAAGGTTTGGTTGAACGTTTTGAAGGATTTGTACTTGGCAGGGAAATATGCAATGCTTTTAGCGAATTAAATGATCCGATAGATCAAAAAGAAAGGTTTCTGGAGCAATCAAGATACGGTGAAGAAGGTGACGAAGAAGCTCATCAAATTGATGAAGATTATGTAAAAGCTTTGGAATACGGAATGCCGCCGACAGCTGGTTTAGGTATTGGAATTGACAGATTAACTATGTTATTTACTAATCAATCTTCAATTAAAGATGTAATCTTGTTTCCGCAAATGAAACCTGAAAAATAAATATACCATTTTAATTAGCAAAAAATGTAGTAGCGAATCTCCCGATTCGCTACAATATTTAAGATTGGAAAAAATGATAAATAAATTCTTCATACTATTTTTTATCTCTATATTTTTTACACAAAAAATAATTCCTCAAAATATAACCGTTGCAAACGACACATTAAAAATACCTATATCGCAATTAGCAAATATTAGCAGAGACTTTCATAATTCTAACCCGTTGAAATCCGAAATAAATTATCCTATGTTATACGGTGTTTCCGCTTTAGTTGCAGCAACAGGCATTGCTGTTCATATTTATCAGGCAAATACCTGGTGGCAAAATCAAAGCTCAACATTTAAAATTATGAATGATTGGAAATATGCATTGTGGTTGGATAAAGCCGGACATTTTTACGGAACCAATCTAATTGCACACGGTTTATCGGCATCGCTTGAAGCTGCAAATATTGATTTGGAAAATTCTGCAATATACGCAGCGGTAGGAGCATTTGCTTTTGAGCTTTTTGTTGAAATTGAAGACGGGTTTGGTCCGCAGTGGGGGTTTAGTCCCGGTGATGCCGGAGCAGATTTATTGGGAGCATCTTATTCTTTAGGACAGTATTATTTCCCTTTACTAAAACATATTCAACCCAGAGTTAGTTATTATCCGTCGCAAGATTTACTAAATCCGCCAAAACCGGGTGATAAAAACAGACTACACATTGCAAATAATATAACAGATGATTATGCAGGTCAAAAATACTGGCTTGCTTTCAGAATGAAAGAATTGTTGCCAAAAAAAATTGCCAAATATTGGCCTTCGTTTCTTATGCTTTCCGTTGGAATGGGCTTGAAAAATTGGAACGGATTTGGCGGAGGTGAACGTGAAGTTTTTATTGCTCTTGATTTTGATGCCGAAACTATTCCTTTACATGGTAAGTTTTGGCAATTTGTAAAGAATACTCTAAATTATTTACATTTCCCGATGCCTGGTATAAGAATATCACCAACATCAGCAGCTTTTGTTATTGTCTATTAAAGGTTAATAATTTGTATAGTATTATAATTCCAACATTAAACGAAGAAAAACTATTACCGGTTTTACTTAAAACTTTAAGTTCTAA
>JALSNL010000008.1 GCA_026987055.1 Melioribacteraceae bacterium
AGTTCGTATTTGTAACCTAAATCTTCCCAAGATTTTTTTGTAACATTATTTAATTTATAATTTATATATTCTTCAAGAGGAATTTTTATAGGGAATTTAATTTCTTTGCCTGCAATTAATTCTTTAATAATTACAAAATTTCCCGTTGAGTCCAATTCAACTATTCTTCTTACTTTAGCTGAAGACGGATAAGCGTAAAACGGAATTTTTCTTTTTGGAAAGAGTGATAAAAATCGTGAATCTTTTCTTACATACCTGAAATCTTTAAGTCTGGCTGTAGAATCAATTTTTGTAGAATCTATTACAACCAATGAATCGGATTTTAATGAATCTAATTTACTTTTTAGATTTATACTATCCGGCGGGAAGAAGAAACCATTTTGTTTTTCTTGTTTTGCCTTTACTATAAGGTTAACATCAATATTATTATTTAATGTTAACACATCATAACTACTATAATTTTCTCTGCTGTTTTCTATTGCTGAAATAATAGTAAAAGCTGAAAAAAATAAAGCTAAGATTAGTAATATGTAATTTCGGTACTTTTTATTCTCTGTTTTCAAATTAATATTTTTTACTTATATGTTTAGAGAATTGTAATTAAAGTAAAAATTAAATCTATAATACCTCCTTGTTAAATAAAAGGACAAAAAAATATACAATTCTATTATAATATTCAAATTGTTATAAAAATAGGCAAAAAAGAATGACTTTTTAATTTCCCCGTTGTTGAATGAAATAAACTTCCGTTTTTTGTAATCACACAAATAATATCATTGCAATTATAACTTTAATTATAAAGAAACTCAAAACTTAAACAAATCCTCACTTTTTGTTTTAACAGAAATTTCATCGATAAATTCATTGTTATTAACTATGGCAGCAGAAAGTTTACGCCTTGCAAAAGCACCCGTATCAATATAAAGAGCATTGGCCCGTTTGTCAAATGTTACATTGTCTTTTATTGTATGTCCCACTACTTGTAACTTACCGATATCTAACAATTTATCTCTATTCCACATTACTCCATGTTCATTTTCGTATTCTTCTTCAATAATTTCTTTAATTGCACCTATCTTATTATCGAATTTAGAAATAATTTTCTTATAGTAGGAAGAAACTCCGGCATGTGTAATAAAACAATCGTCCAAATCATAATAGAGCGGTTTCTCACTTATTATTTTTATATGTTCCCAAACTTTTGCTTCGTTCTCTTCGTATGAAGCTAAAACAGGACCGCTATCATTATAAGCCCAAGTTTGAGAAAAAACAGATGAAGGTTTTTCAAAAAAATGCCAGAACATATAATCATGGTTGCCCGGCACAAATTTGATATTTTTTTCTGCAATAAAATCTACAACTTTTAAGCTATGTTTTCCTCTATCGTAAAAATCGCCGACAGAGTAAACTTCTATATCAGGATACTTTTCTTTAACTAAGCCGTAAAGTTCCTTAAGCGTATAATAGCATCCGTGGATATCTCCGATAACAGCAATCATAAAAAATCTATATATGGTAAGTTTCTTTAGCAAATTTAGTTAATTCGTCCCTAAACTTAGGATGAGCAATTTTAATAAGAGCTTTAGCTCTTTCCTGAATAGTTTTACCGAAAAGATTAGCAACTCCATATTCGGTAACAACGTAATGAACATCACCACGGGAAGTAACTACTCCGGCTCCTTGCTTAAGAATAGGAACTATTCTGGATATTTTTCCATCTTTAGTTATAGAAGGCAAAGCGATAATAGGTTTTCCGCCTTCGGAATGTGCGGCACCTCTTATAAAATCTACTTGTCCCCCAATTCCGCTGTAAAATTTTGTACCAATGGAATCGGAACAAACTTGTCCGGTTAAATCGATTTCTATTGCAGAATTAATGGCAACCATTTTATCATTTTTAGCAATTACAAAAGGATCGTTTACATATTCTTGAGGATGAAATTCAATAATAGGATTATTATCTAAAAAATCGTAGGATTTTCTTGTTCCTAAAACAAAACCGGCTATAATTTTTCCTTGATGTAAAGTTTTTTGTTCCCCGTTAATAACACCTTCTTCAACTAATTCCACAATTCCATCGGAAAACATTTCCGTGTGGATACCAAGGTCTTTGTGGTTTTTTAAGTATTTCATTACCGAATCGGGAATTGCACCTATACCTAATTGAAGTGTAGATCCATCTTCTATCATTTCTGCAATGTACTGACCAATTTTATCATAAGCCGCAAGAACTTCTTGACTGGCATTAGGATCAACTTGCGGAAGCTCCATCAACTCTTCATTATGTTCAACAATAAAATCAATTTTGCTTATGTGAATAAAACTATTACCCAAACCTCTTGGCATTCTGTTATTTATTTGTGCAATAATTACTTTCGATTTTTCAGCAGGAGTTTTAATATTACCAACATCAATACCATAACTGCAATAACCATGTTCATCCGGAGGCGAAACATTTATTAAAGCAACATCCGGTGAAATAATTCCATGCTTGAAAAGCAAAGTAACTTCCGATAGAAAAATGGGAATAAATTCCGCCCTTCCTTCGTTAACAGCTTTTCTTACATTTCCGCCAATAAAAAATGCTTTGTGCTTAAAATGTTTTTCCATCCCCGGTTGAACGTAAGGTAAATCTCCAACAATAAGAATATGATAAACCGTTACATCCATTAGTTCCTCTTTTTTACGAACTAAAGCTCGTATAAGTTCCAGAGGAGCGGCACAGCCGGGTTGCACAACAATTTTATCACCGGATTTTACAACTTTTAAAGCATCATCCGAAGAAAGTACTTTTTGTTTGTATTTATCTCGCCAGGTTATTTTTCCCGAATGTATTGTATTTATTTGTTCTGCTGTCATTATATTCTCATTAAATTAGTTTGTGGAAAATACATGCAATCTTCTGTACTCCAAACCGAATGTTTCCGCAATTATTTCGTTGGAACAAGTTCCGTTATACGTACAAACACCTTTAGTTAAACCAATATCTCCAAGTAATGAATTAGATAATCCATTATCGGCAATATCTTTAATATATTCAATAGATGCATTTGTAATTCCGTAACTTGCGGTCCTGGCAACCAATGCCGGTACGTTAGGAACACAATAATGCGTAACATTATGTTTAATAAAAACCGGATTGGAAATTGTTGTCGGGTAACTTGTTTCCACACATCCACCCTGATCTATAGAAATATCAACAATAACCGCACCTTTTTTCATTGTTTTCACCATTTCTTCCGTAACAATACTTGGTGTTTTTTCTCCTTTAACTTGCACTGCACCAATAAATAAATCAGCAAACTTAACACCGCGAGCAATTGTTAAGGGAGTTGCAACTACCGTAGTTATATTTTTAGAAATGAAATTTTCAATTCTTCTTAAACGTCTTAAATCTTTATCGAATACAATAACTTGTGCCCCACGTCCGAAAGCAGCTCTGGCTGCACTAAAACCAACTACACCGGCACCAAGAATAACAACTGCCGCCGGAGCAACTCCGGGAATTCCACCTAACAATATTCCTCTTCCGTTAGGTGTATCACTGCAAAGGTATCTTCCGCCAACTTTTATTGCTAATTGACCTGCTATTTCACTAATTGATTGCAGTACAGGAAGCGCTCCGTTTTTTTCAATTAATTCGTAACTAATTGCAGTAACATTTTTTTCAATTAACTTATCGATAATATTTTTTCTGCCTACAGAAAGATGTAAAAATGAAAAAAGTATCTGATTTTCTTGAAGCATATCAGCAACTTCGTCAGTCAACGGGGTTACTTTGGTAATCAATTCAGAGCGTTGAAAAACTTCTTCGGTACTATAAACTATTGTTGCTCCAACATTAATATAATCTTGATTTGTAAAGTGGCTCCCTAATCCGGCATCCTGCTCAATAAAAACCGTATGTCCCGATTTAACAAGTAAATCAACTCCTGCAGGAGCTAGTGCAACTCTTTTCTCTTCGCTTAGTGTTTCTTTTGGAATGCCAATTCTCATTTGGTTAACTCTTTTTTTATTATACTAAAAAATAATTATAAATTGATATTGAAACAAACATTTCCAAATAAAAAAGGCATCTCTTTTTCAGATGCCTTAATTCTTATATTATTAATCTTACCCCACCTAATTCTTCTATTCTGTAAGGGAATCTATCTCCCGGAGAACCGATAAACATAAAGTTAATAGGTATATTCCATTTTTGCGAAAGCTTTTTAACCAGTTCCGGTCCAAATTCGCCTTTCATAGTAATAAACTCAATTTTTATTTCAGGATATTCTCTATCTAAAACATCCAAATCTTTTTTAAACTGTTCCGAAATTTCTTCATCTTCATCCAACACGGTTACAATTTTTAATTTGTTAGTATGTTCGTTTTCTTTTATGTACAGCATAACTTTATTTAGCGTTTCAATAGAATCGTCTTTTGTAAAGAAAACAAATTCTTGAGAATTAATTTCATCAATTGTTTTTTCAATCTTTTTATTTACTCCTAAAACAAAACGTCTTATGGGATCAAAAATAGCACTTATAATATTTAAAAGAATTTTGAGTATTGCAGTTCTTTTTAACATAAAAAACACAATTACCATTGCGGGAATAAAGTATTGTAAAAACACGGTACTATTTTTAGGCAAACCTTTTTCAGGCTTCATAAGTAAATTACCTGTCAATGCCACAAGAACAGCACCAATGGCAATAAATACGGAAATCCATCCGGCTTTTTCCGGTCTGGGTAACTTAGCTCTTTTGATTTTTAGAAAGATATTACCAAGTCCGAACAAAGCCATAACCGACAAGAAAGAGATTGTATATACACCGGCTAATAATTTAACTTCACCTTTTGTAATTAAAAGAACGGAAACACTAAGAATAAAAAACATAAGAATAATTCTGTAGGAACTTCCTCTTTTATTTTTTTTAAGGAAAAACTGCGGAAGAATTCTATCCAGTGTCATACGTTCTAATAAACCCGATACACCAACATAAGAAGTAAGAACCGCACCGCTTAAAACAAGTACCGCATCAACGGAAATAATAAAAGCCAACCACTCTCCGGCAGAAAGTTCTCCCATGTGCGAAAGTAGGGTTGTGCTGTAAACTTCTTTAACTTCTTGAATAGGAACAACTGCTAATGCCAAAAATGCCATTAAAGGATTTATAATGCTAACAACCACCCACATATTTCTTAATGTTTTGGGAAACACGCCGTCCGCTTGTTCTTCAACAAAGTTAGCCGAACTTTCAAAACCGGAAATACCGAGCATTGATGCGGCAAAGCCAAAAAATATTGCAGTTGTAATACTTCCTTCCAACGGCATATTCCAGTTTTCCCAAAATTGATTTAGTCCGTGTGTCATTAAATAATACCCCAAAGAAGCAGCCAAAACAATAAGAGATGTTAAGTGAAAGATAAAAATACCAACAGCTATTTTTGCCGATTCGGTAATTCCCATTATGGTTAAGCCTGCAAAAATACCAAGAAGAATAATTGTAGCAATAATAACCGGCAAGCTTTCTATTAAGTGGTGTAAATAATGCATAGCTTCGTTGGCGGAAATAACCGCAGTAGCCATGTACGAGAGCAAAGTTAGCGAAGCAGCTAACGACGCAACTGATTTACTTGTTGTGTTTAGTAAAGCATTATAAGCCCCACCATTTAACGGTAGTGCACCAACAACTTCTCCGTATATTTTTCTAAATAAAAACAAAACCGCAGCAACTATTAATAAAGTAACCCAAGCATATTGTCCGGCATAAGCTATTGCCAAAGCCGATACATATAAAACCGATGAACTTATATCGTTACCGCATATTGCTGTTGCGGGCAATTCTTTAAGTTTGTGGACTTTTACTTTTTCCATATTTTATATTTCGTTTCCCCTATAAA
>JALSNL010000009.1 GCA_026987055.1 Melioribacteraceae bacterium
ATTTATCCGCTTAATCATCAACTTATAATTCCGGTTGCCAAAAAAATTTTTCCATCACAACTCTTCTATTGTCAGTAAATTCAATTCCTTCGGAACGTAACAAATCTTCCATTAAATTAGGGTGGCTGAAACGTAATTTACAATTTTTAAAACACTAAGTTCCTCCATAAGAGGCTGGTGAACAGATAGATTTTTCGTGTAACATTTCCGTAAATGCTAGATCACAGACAAAAAGAGAATGCAGCTTAATGAGGAAAATAGAGTTGTTTAGAATTATCCCAACAAAAAAAATCGTGCTATATCATTGATGTCTATAAGTATCTTGACAAGAGTCTCATAGTCGTATCGAACAAGAGTCCGTTTCGGAGTATAGCGATGTAGTGATAAGATTTCTCCCAACAAAAGACATTGGGTTATCGAAAGGAACTCTTTTGAGGGAATGGCATCTCTTCTTGTATTCCAACATACTCAAAAAGTTTACGTTATAAAAAATTCGCATCTTCAATTAGGACTTGATTGTATTAAATTAATTTTTTACATTATAAAATATTTCTATATGGAATTGGCGAAAATGAAACTTCTACTTTCCTTTTTTTTCTTTTTTATTTTTTTCAATATTTTATATTCACAAAATAATCCTATCAGAATTTCCGGCTCTTCAACTTTAACACAAGAATTTTATAGTATTAATGGAATAAAAAGTCGCCGTCCGGCAAATGTATCTCGTGCAATTATCAGAATGAATTTATCGGTTTATAATAAAGTACAAATTCCTTTCGAGCTTTATTTATCAACGGAAAAAACTCGTTTTACAAATCCATTTAATCAGTTTGGATTATCGCCCAAAGTAGCTGATTGGTTAACATTACATGCCGGTTATTTTTCTACTGGGATTTCTAATTTAACCTTTGGAGATTTAAGATTGTACGGCGGAGGTTTCGAATTAACCCCTGGTAATTTTCAAATTAAATTTATGTATGGTAGAAGTAGGAAAGGAATTAAAGCAGATACAACAAAAGGATTTGCCGGTTTATTTTCTCAGATGCTTTATGCTGCTTCTATAGGATATTCATTTGGAAAGAATTCCTTTTTGAATTTAAATATTATGCATGCTGCGGACGATTCCACCTCATTGGTTTATGATTCCCGCTTAATTTCACCAACGGAAAATTTAACTACATCTTTAAATTTCGGAATAAAATTTTCCAAAGCTTTTAGAATTGAAGGCGAAGCGGCTATAGGTTTATTTACCAATAACACAAAGGCGGATACTTTAAATACTAATCTTAATGTTCCTTCATTTCTGTTTACGCCTAATTATTCTTCCCAAATTGATGGTGCAGCGTTGCTTTCAATTTATATAACACCTTCAAGAAATTGGGGTTTTAGTTTAAATTCAAAATGGATTGGTCCCGGATATATTACCCAAGGTTTTGCTCAGTTACAAAATGATTTGTTGGAAATTAATTTAGCTCCTACCGCACATTTATTAAAGAGGAAACTGAATCTGAAAGGTACTTTGGGATATAGACTAAACAATCTTAGAAAAAACCATATTACTACTACAAAAAGATTAACAGGTTCAATGAATATGAACTATCGAATAACAAATAATTTGAGTTTGGATTTTCTTTATAATTACAATAAAATTAAATCTTATAAAACAATTGATTCTATTAAAATATCTAATATTTTCGGCTTAATTTCAATTACACCCGGATATTTGTTTGATGCTTTTAGCGGCAAGAATAATATAATGTTAAATTTTACGCATCAAAACGCTGTTGACCAAAATCCTTTTACTAAAAGTTCTGTTGCTTATTCAACAACAAATATAAATTATATCCACTCAATCTTTTTTCCTTCGTCACTAAATATTACATTAAATATTCTTTCTTCGTCAACCGATTTAACATACAGATCAATCGATATAACAACTATCAACGCTAACATTGGTTATCAGTTTTTTAATCATAAATTATCTGCTGTTTTCGGGTTAGGCTTTAATAGTGTAACAACAACAAAAACAGATCATCAGGCTTTGTTTCAAATTTATTTGTCTTATGGCTTAAACAAATACGGTACGTTAGCATTTAATTTAACTAATAATAATTACAAAGCATCGGAACCATATTCGCCTTCTTACAATGAATTACACGGTGCGTTTCAATATTCAATTAGTTTTTAATTGAAAAGGTGAGTTATGAAAAAAGTACTTTTTCTGTTATTCTTTCTAACAACTATAACAATAATCGGGCAAGTTAGCTTAACAGTTTCAATTAGGCAACCAACTCCCAGTTCCATAAATATATGGCAAAGAGATCCGAGTATCCTTCAACTTTTTGTTAGAAATTCAACCGGCAGAATTATTCGGAATGTTTACTTTACATTTACTATTTATAATGAGAATAACAACCCCATTGCTTATACGGAAAAGAACGGTTTTTCTTCGCCGAAATTTACTATTCCGGCAGGACCGCCATACGGAAGCGGAATACTAATAATAAACGGACCACAACTGGTAAAATCCACCGAAATTAATTTTAATAATAATAGACTTAAAAATAATCTTATAAATACAAACTCTTTACCGGAAGGAAATTATCAATTATGTATTAAAGCTTTTGACGAAAGAGGAAACAACATTACCAATTCAGAAGAATTTTGCACTTATTTCTCAATTAGAATACCTGACCCACCAATTTTGATTAATCCCTTAGCTGCCGATACACTCTTAACAAATTTTCCTACATTTTCTTGGCAACCGGTTACAGGTTACTATTTAAGACAAGCAATAAAATATAAAATTAAAATAGTTCCTTTATTTGCCGGACAAAACGGAAGGTACGCAATAGAAAGTAATCCTGTGCTGTTAGAAAAAACTATTACATCTCCTTTATATACATACTTGCCGTCCGATGCTAGTTTTTCATTTTTTCCCGACGCTGTTGGTTTTGCGTGGCAAGTACAAGCTTTAACTTCTTCGGGAGAACCTGCTACAAAATTGGAAGGTAAAAGTGAGATAAGAGTATTTTATAAAAAGAAAAAAACAAAACTTTCTTTTAATCTTACTATTACACCACCGGAACTAAATCAACCTGAAAATTCAGCTGAAATAAAAACAAAAACACCAACATTTTCATTTTCATCAAATATTCTTGGAAAAAATGAATATTTACTTTTAAAAGTTGTTCCTGTTAAATACTTTCAAAGTGTTGATAATGCTTTAGAAGATAATTTTCCGGTTTATAGTAAAAAGTACAAAACCGTTCCCAAAATGTTTTTTCCTTCTACCACAATAAAATTTAAAAACAATAAAAAATACGCTTGGCAAGTTCAAGTAGTAAACAAAAATACAAAAAGAATAATAAGAAAAAGTGAAATAAGAACGTTCGTCTATCAACATTCCGGCCCCGCAATGGCTTCCGTTAGCGGAAAACTTTTTTATGAATATTCGGACCCGGGAGAATATACCGGAAAACCATTAAAACGAACTAATTTTAAATTGGTAAAAAAATATTTTATGAAATATAATTTTCACAGAAATAATACTAATTCAGGAGACCAAACAAAATCAGGGAATGTTCTTTTACCTCAAAATTATTTAAAAAGTATAGGAATATATGATGCTGATATTCCGGTTGCATTTGCCTCAACAGATGATGAAGGAAGTTTTTCTTTTTCGTTTATTGCAATGAGTAAATCCAACACAATTATTAAAAAAAACATCGGTTATTATGCATCAAATGCAGGAGGGTTTCAAGATTATTATTTAGGTGATATTTATTTTACCTATCGAATTATTTTAGATAATCAACATTTAACATACTATTTAAATCCTACAAAAGATATAATTGTTCAACCGGACGAATCCGTAAACGTTGGAAATATTTTTTCTTATGTAAGAAGTTATAGTTTAACCGTTACGGTTTTACCTACGGAGCTAATAGGTTCACAATTAACCCACGAACCAATTCCGAATATGATAGTTTATTTACTAAGAAAAAACCGTCCGGCGCTTGTACCGGAAGACGAAGCAAAACCCAAACCGGTAAATCCAATTAGAAAAAAAGGCATCGAAGTTATTGCTGTTGATACCACTGGCGGATTTGGTAATAAGTTAGGAAAAGTAACTTTTAAACATTTGGTAAAAAATGCGGGGGTCAATGATAATTACTATTTATATGCGGAAAGTAATCCGGGTGCAGGTAAAGAAAACTATAAAGTATTAAAGCCGGCTTTTATCAAATTTAATTTTAAAGATAAAGCCTTTTTTAATAATGAATATATTTATCAAAAAGAAAAAGAGAAAATATATGCAGTACCAAAAGCTCCGGAAGTGGAAGGGAAAGTTCTTAGAGAAGATTCCGGTTTACCACTTGCCGGTGCTAAAGTTCTTTTACGATGTTTTCATATTAAAGATAATCCTTATTGGAACGATGAAAGACATTGGGACACTTATAGCAGCGGATTATTTAAATTTAAAGATTTGGATGTAGAACTTAATGAACATCATAAAATTGCAGGACCCGCAAGAAAATTAAGAATTTCAAAATACGGATATACTACTAGAGAAATTCCGATTGTTGGTACAGGCTTAAGAAAAGCTTTAACCCTAGGAGAAAAATGGCGTGACAATGCAATTGCATTAAAACCTAACGGTGCAATTGTAGGACAAATTGTAAATGAAAACGGCAATGGAATTAAGTCAAAAGTTATTTTAATGGGTGGAGAATCTGTTGATGCCGTTCCTTCTTTTGATTGGAGTAATTTTACTTTCGGCAAATCAAGCTTCAAATTACGTTCACCGCTAGGAAAGCAAACCATAATAATAGATCCTACTCCGTATAGTCCGCAATATTTTAAAGATACATTATTTATTAATGTGGTAGAAAATCCAACTGATGTAGGAAAAATTATTTTAAAAAGAAAATCTCATAAATTAGCTATTAAAACTTTTTATGTAACGGTAAAAAACGGGTTTGTTGTACCTGGAAGCGAAAAAAGCATCCCAAAAGCACACGTAATTCTACGAACCGAAGACGGAACTTTAATTGCAGATGAATTTGCTGATCAAAAAGGTAATGCGTTTTTTGATTTCTTTAATTCGAGCAATAGTTTTATTGTGACGGTAAAAAGCCCTTCAAACAATCTTGATTTGGAAACACGTGTTGTATCGATAAAAATACCCGAATCAAAAAATTATATTTGGAAGAAAATCTATCTTAATAAAGCAACAAGAATATCCGGTTTTGTTTATGTTGGAAAAGGAAACAAACCTGTAAAAAATGCAAAAGTTTATTTAAGAACATATCAAAGTAATAATAATCCTTTGGAAACATTCACCAAAAAAGACGGAAGTTTTGTTTTACATAATGTACCAATTGCAAATTATCAAACATTTACCGCATCAAAATCCCAATCAAATACAATTGGAGACAATATAACTTTAAACATAACCGGTAACGGCAATTCGAATGTGGTTTTCCATTTAAAAGTTTATAATGATATGGATATAACGCATTTGCTCGGTTTCCCAATTGAAGTAAATTCATTAAATGAAACAAACGGAAAAGTTACAATTTCGGGTAATTTTGTTAAATTGGATTCTTTGGGAAATCAGATATTTTCATCAATTACAAAATCTATTCCGTTTACAAATGTAGCAATAAAACAAGGTAACCGAAAAACCAAAATATTTAATACCAATGTTCCTGTAGCGATTCCTGTAAAATTACCTTTAAAAACAGATGTAAATAATTTGGCATTAAAAATATATAAAACTTTTGATGCTTCATTAAAAGATAAAAAATTAGGTATAGAACTGCTAACATCAAATTCCGGTAATGGAGCGCTTGCCGGAAAAGTTTTTG
>JALSNL010000010.1 GCA_026987055.1 Melioribacteraceae bacterium
AAAGCTAAAACAATTGATGATCTTAAAAATATTACTCGCGAGAATTATGAAAAATATTATGCAGATCAATCAAAAAAAATATTTAGTAACAATTTATTAGAAGAAATTGTAAAAAATAACGATTTTGAACCATCTAAAAATTATGTAGAAATGGTTTTAAGCAGATTAGTTGAAGCGGAAAAAAGAAATGCCCAACAATATAATTATCCTAAGATAGATGAAAATATTTTAAAACAAAATTTGCTACCTAAAGCCGAATGGAATGCAAAATGGCAAATTATTATGGAAAATATTGCCGAAAAGGAAAAACTAACAGTTGAAGATTCTGACCTTGAAGCATTAGCAAAAGAAGATGCGGAAAAAACAGGAATTTCTGCTGAAAAGCTTGTTAAGTATTATAAAGATTCCGGTAGAGGTGAAGCGTTACTTGAAGAAAAAGTATTAAAATTTTTAGAAGAGAACAACAAAGCAATTGAAGTAGATCCTGAAAAGAAAGAAAAAGAAACTAAAAAAAATAAAGAAACCAAGAAGAAGACTAAAGAAACGACAAAGAAATCCGAAAGTAAAAAAGAAAATAAACCGGAATAACTTTATTTAACTGGTGAAACAATTAATTTGTTTTACTTTATATTTTTTTCCTATTTATTTGAATTAAATTTTGAACTATTTTTAGAGGAAACAACATGTCAAATCAAATTCAGAATACTCTTATTCCTTATGTGATTGAACAATCGGGACGTGGTGAAAGAGGAATGGATATTTTTTCCCGTTTATTAAGGGAAAGAATAATTTTTCTTGGAACCGGAGTTGATGATCACGTAGCAAGCGTAATAATTGCCCAACTTTTATTTTTAGAAGCGGAAGATCACGAAAAAGATATACATTTATATATCAACTCACCTGGCGGAAGTGTTTCCGCAGGATTGGCTATTTATGATACAATGCAATACATCAAACCGGATGTTTCTACAATTTGCGTTGGAATGGCAGCAAGTATGGGCGCCGTTCTTTTAGCAGGTGGTGCAGATAAAAAACGTTTTGCACTTCCCCACTCCAAAATTATGATTCACCAACCGTGGGTAGGAGGTTTGCAAGGTCAAACTACCGATATAGAAATTCATGCCCGTGAAATGGTTAAAACCAGAGATAAACTTTACAAAATATTAGCTAACCATACCGGAAAATCCATGGAAGAAATTACAAAGGATTGCGATAGAGATTATTATCTTACTGCAGAAGAAGCAATTGAATATAAGTTAATTGATGAAATGTTGGAACGCAGAAAAATGCCGGGTGAATCCGACAAATAAATATCATATAATCTTTGAAATGTCCGGTAATTATAAATTATCGGACATTTTTTTATCTTCCCAAATTCTTTTTTAGAAAATTGACTTTATTTTTATTTCGCCACATCTTTTTTTTGTAGTAACGAATCTCCCGATTCGTTACTAAACAAAGATATATCGGTCACGTATATACCCAGTGGAGACTTTAAAGCACAAATTAAACAAAAATTCATTCCCTTTCAATTAAGCAAAAACTATATTTACAAGCACCTACTCGCCATTGGGTATATGCCTTGCTGTGTGCTGTCATTCAGTTATTTAAGTTGATTAATAATTCCATTGCTCTTTTTTCTTTTTCAGATAATTTTTCCAATATTTCCGATGCTTTATTTATGTATTTAATATCTTTTGTTTCTCCTACTTTATCAAATAAAACTGAAACTTCTAACCATAAATCAGCAATTTCAATAAATTCTTTATGGGATTTTTTCAAGCTTTCAATTTTTAATAATTCATAACTTTCTTTTAGGAAATCTCTATAAAAATTTCTAAAAATTGCTCCGCCAGTTCCCGCTTTTTCCATTAGCATTGCAGTTGTTTTGAAATCTCTTTCAATGTCTTTGCTATTGTTAAACCATTTTTTAATTTCTGTGCTTGTTTTTAAAATTCCTTTATATCCGATATTTTTAATTGGTGGATTTAGATAATCATTTGCGTTATTTACAATTGCTGTTCTAATCACATCATTTAGGTTATATTCCGTATCTTTTTTGCTTATTGTATAACTTAAATTTCTTGATGACATTGGTCCTTTTTCATTTCTTGCAAGTTCAAGATTTTTTAATGATGTTTTCATTAACCCGCCTTGTTGTTCCGTATCTACAACATATGCGAATTCATCATCATATCCATAAATGGCAATGTAATGTCCGGCAAAATGTATTTTACTTGTAAAATATTCCAAATAATAACTATCGAGTTTTAATCCGACCGGAATATTTTTATCCAATTTTCCCTTAACATTCTGCCACGCTTTTTTGATAGATGATGTTTCTTTTATTTCCAATTCCAGATTAAGATTTTTTGTTAAATTCTGTGTTAAAACATCTGGTTTTACCCGACCGCCAATAAAAGGGAAATCCATTATTTTCATATTCCAAAATATGTAACCTAAACCTTCTCCCAAGCCAAAAAGCATTGGTTCGGAAAGTTTAACGCCTATATGTTTCAGTAGTGTTCCAGTTGTCGTTGTTTCACAATGTTGTCCGTTAAAACATTTAAATTTTTCGATTTTCATTTGTTCTCCATTAATTGATAAATCGCAAAGCGCCGCTTTGCCGAATTCTTTTGAAGCATTAGGCTTACCTTTCCCGTTAATCAAAAAAATTATTTTACGGAACTTCACCAAATCCCACTGCTGTAGAGGAAGGTTTGTAGATATTTTTTAATTCTTTTTTGAAATCTATTTTGCTCATTTTTTATCCTTATCATTTTAATTTTTAGTATTGATTTTTTACCATAACTTGAATTTCCGTTAAATAGTTTTTCGGATTACCTTTGAAAATCATACCCGGACCTTTTAAGTAAACTTCTCTTGTAGGTAATTGTATATTCAAATTTTTTTCATTTATGTAAGAAAATATTTTTTTATAAGATTTTGTTAAATTCTCATATTCTCCTTTGTGAATAAGAGAAACACATTTACCGCCTTTTAATTCTCTAACCGAAATTTCATTTGTGCTTTTCCCTTTTCTAATAGGAAAGCAAGGTTCAAAATCGGCATCATCTTCTTTGTATTCACCGTCGTAATAAAGATTCATAGCTTTGCCGATGATATATCTTCCAACCGCTTTACCAAGTAGCTTAAAACCATCTTCAACATCTTTATATTTACCTTTCATTCTATAGCCGGCAATTAAAACCGTGGGGATTTCCTTTTCTTCAATTTCAAAAACATTTTCGGTTTTCATTTCACTCTCCTTTTCTTGCTTAATTATATTTTCGAGCGAATAAGAAATTGCATTGTATTGTTGAATTTTATTTTTAACCTCCTCCAGCTTTTTCACAATCTGTTCAAGCATATCGGTTTCGTTATTACATTTATCCAGTATTTCTTTTATTTCCGTTAAACTAAAATCATGTTCTTTTAATAATTTAATCGAACGTGCTTTTTCAAAATCCGTTTCATTGTAATAACGATACTTTGTAAATTCATCAATTTCAGCAGGGACCAATATTCCTTTTTCGTGATAAAGACGCAATGCTTTTATTGTTAATTTGGTTATTTGGGAAAATTCACCAATACTAAATTTCATTTATCCTCCTATTATCCCAACAAGTATTTTTACTTAAGGAAATATTCACTCGCTTTATTGTTTTGCCGGCAATTTCTATTTTCAAATATAAGCATTGCCCTTGGGGTAGAGTCAAGAAAAAAATTATTTACCAAATATCTTATTTAAGGATTTACTAATTTTAATAAGAAAAAAATAAACTTATTTTGGAGCACTAATGAAGAACTTAAAATATTTTTTCTTTTTGTTATTATTTACTGTATCAGTTTATCCTCAGAAAAAAAATTTTACAATTAAAGATGTTGTTTACAATTCATATTATAACTTGGCACCGGAAAGACTTAAACAACTTAAATGGATACCTGATAGCGATAATTTAAGTCAAGTTATTTCCGATAGCAATGGAATATACTTGGCTTCTTTAGACTTAAATAATCAAATTAAAAAAAGTTTAATCAAATTAAAAGAGATTAACAATCAAATATCAAATGCCAAGTTGGGAAATGAATTAAAATCATTTCCAATGTATAATTGGACCTCTCAAAATACTTTTACATTTTGGCAAGATACAAGTTTAATTTCAGTTGATTTAAAAACTAAGAAATTGAAAATAGTTAATACCGTTCCCGCAAATGCCGAAAACCAATCCGTTGCACCAAACAATAAATATGTTGCTTTTACCGACGGAAACAATTTATCGGTATCAATTTGTAAAAGCATTGCAAAAATAACAAACGAGAAAAACAAAGGAATAGTAAACGGAACAAGTGTTCACCGCAATGAGTTTGGAATTACCAAAGGAATTTTTTGGTCACCTAAAAGTAATTATGTTGCATTCTATCAAAAAGACGAAACAATGGTAACCGATTATCCTATTGTTGATATAGGTCCGATTCCGGCTAAACTAAGAAACATAAAATATCCGATGGCAGGACAAAAAAGTCATCATGTAAAAGTTGGAATTTATAGTCTTGAAAAAGCACAAACAATTTGGCTGGAAACCGGTGAACCGCTAGACCAATATTTAACAAGCTTAACTTGGGGACCTGATGAAAAATATTTTTACATAGCGCATCTTAATAGAGATCAGAACCACATGCGTTTAATTAAATATGATGTTGCAACAGGAAAACGTGTAAAAATATTATTTGAAGAAAAAAACGATAAGTATGTTGAACCGGAAAACACACTTTACTTTTTGCCTAACATGAATAGTAAATTTATTTGGTTTTCCGAAAGAGACGGATTTCAACATCTTTATTTATATAACACGGATGGACTTTTGTTAAAACAATTAACAAAAGGAAATTGGAAAGTTCTTAATATTTTAGGCTTTGATAAAAACGGTAAAAATATTTTTATAACAGCCACTAAGGATAGTCCTATTGAAAGACATGCTTACAAAGTTGAAATATTTTCCGGTAAAATAACAAAACTTACAAAACAAAAAGGGATGCATAATGTAAAACCCAATGGCAGCGGTTCTTATTTAATAGATTCCTACACAAGCACATCAATACCTCATAACGTTGATATTATTGATTCCGACGGTAATAAAGTAACATCTTTATTACAAAGTAAAAATCCAATTTCGGATTATAAAACAAGTAAACAAAATATATTTACGATTAAAACGGATAATAATATTGATTTGTATTGTAGATTGATAAAACCGGTTGATTTTAATCCCGATAAAAAATATCCCGTAATAGTTTATGTTTATGGCGGACCGCATGCACAGTTAGTTACAGACCATTGGCCAATAGGACGTTATGATTTTTGGTTTCAATACATGGCCGAACACGGTTATGTAATTTTTACTATTGATAACAGAGGTTCGTTTAACAGAGGTCTGGAATTTGAACAGGCTACTTTTAGAAATCTTGGTACAACGGAAATAAAAGATCAACTTACCGGTGTTAAATATCTTGCAAGTTTAAGCTATGTGGATACTTCAAGAATTGGTGTATTCGGCTGGAGCTTTGGCGGATTTATGACAACCTCGTTAATGCTGAGGACAAATAATACATTTAAAGTCGGTGTTGGCGGCGGTGCAGTTATAGATTGGAGAATGTACGAAGTTATGTACACCGAACGATATATGGATACTCCGCAAACAAATCCCGAAGGTTATAAAAAAGCAAGCCTTCTAAATTATGTTAACAACCTAAACGGAAAATTACTTTTGGTTCACGGTACATCGGATTCGACTGTAGTTTGGCAACATACACTTAAATTCATTAAAAAAGCTACA
>JALSNL010000011.1 GCA_026987055.1 Melioribacteraceae bacterium
TAACATCATCATATAACTCCGGGAAAGATATCTTGCGTTTCCCCGGAGAATCGCATTTAAGGAATATAAAGCAACTTACTTTTGGCGGTAATAACGCCGAAGCTTATTGGAGTTTTGACAACAAACAATTAATCTTCCAAAGTGATTGGGATAAAATAAATAATCAAGGTTGCGATCAAATATTTATAATGAATGCAGACGGCTCAAAACTTAATGATGGCAAGCAATATAGATTGGTTTCTACCGGCAAAGGAAGAACAACTTGCTCCTATTTTTTAAAAGGAGATAAAAAAATTATTTTTGCCTCTACTCACGAAACAAGTGAAAAATGTCCGGAAACACCTATGTTTGTTGACGGTAAATATGTTTGGCCAATTTATAAATCCTATAATATTTATGAAGCAAATCCCGACGGAAGTGAATTAACAAAATTAATTGCCAGTGATTTTTACGATGCAGAAGCAACTGTTTCGCCCGATGGCAAATACATAATTTTTACTTCCACGCGTTCAGGCGATTTGGAATTATGGAGATACGAAATTTCTACAAAAAAACTTTTGCAATTAACCGATAAACTTGGTTATGATGGCGGCGCATTCTTTTCCTATGATTCAAAAAAAATAGTTTGGAGAGCCAGCAGACCTAAAGGAGACAAAGCTGACGAATACAAAGCTTTATTGGCAAAAGGATTAGTAGAACCAACGGCATTAAATATTTTTGTTGCCGATATTGATGGTAAAAACGTAAAACAAATTACTAATTTGCCCGGTGCTAATTGGGCTCCGTTTTTTCATCCTTCCGACAAAAAAATATTATTCTGCTCAAATCATCATTCGCTAAAACAAGGCGGCAGATTATTTGATATTTTTATGATTGATATTGATGGCAAAAATCTTGAACAAATTACTCACAGCGGTACTTTTGATGCTTTCCCTATGTTTTCTTTTGACGGCAAAAAAATTGCATTTGCTTCCAACAGACAGGCAAACGGTAAACCAACAAGAGCTACAAATATTTTTGTTGCCGATTGGATTGAACATCCTACCGAAGCAGATATTAATTTTGGCAAAAAATAAGTTTGAATGAAAATTAAAGAATTTGAAAAATATTGGATTGAAAAATTAGAGAACGAATTTAAATCTTTTCCCGAAGTATTTTTAGATAATATTAAAACCAAAAACCTAAAAATGCCGGGAAAAGATTTAATAAAAGGTTCCGAACTTTTTGGAGTATATGAAATATCCGATATCAATGGAGAAACTTTTTTCCAAACAGAAAATATATACAAACTTAAGTACATTTTATATGGAAACAGAAACAAACCCGAACGGATAAAAATTCCAATTAATGAAATCGATTTTGAATTTGTTACAAAAGCTTATGAAAAATACCTTGATAATTTATTAAAAAACATTGAAACAGATTACAAAAAGCATTTTGTAAATTCATCAAAACTTCACTCAACTATAAGCAAAATATTTTCCAAACTTAATTTACGCCGGTATTAATAAACAGAGTTTTAATGGAACTAAGCAATAATATTTCATCATATATTGAAACTGTTTTCGGGAAAGAATATTTAGACAAATATAAATTGTTTTTCAAAAGTAAATATCCGCTAACTCTCCGTTTTTCGGTTACATCATCAGAAGAAAAATTAATAATTTCCAATTTAAAAAATTACGGAATTGAACTTGAACCTTTTCAGTTAATTCCCAATGCATATTTTGTGTTGCAGGGCGAAGATATTGTTGGAAAAACCTTAGAACATTCAATTGGTAAATATTATATTCAAAGCTTATCTTCTATGATTCCTCCACTTGTACTTTCACCAAATAGTAATGATGTAGTAATGGATTTGTGTGCCGCACCGGGGTCTAAATCAACTCAATTAGCAAAATTAATGAACCACCAAGGAACGCTTTATTCAAACGAACCGAATCTTAACAGAGTAAAAGCACTTGTTCACAATTTAGACAAAATGAATTCCGTTAATATGGGTGTAATAAAACAAAGAGGAGAAATATTAAGTAAATATTTTGAAGAATATTTTGATAAAATTTTAGTTGATGCTCCTTGCAGTGCATTGGGTGTTATTCAAAAGAAAAATGAAATTATTAAATGGTGGGAATCCGAAAGGGTAGATAGAATTTCCGAACTTCAATTAAAGTTATTAATCAGTGCAATCAAAATGGCAAAAACCGGCGGCGAAATTGTTTATTCAACATGCACACTTACAGTGGAAGAAAATGAATTTGTTATAAATAAAGTTTTGGAAAAGTATCCGGTAGAATTAGTGCCATTTAAAATTGAACTTCCATTTAAACCCGGCTTTACGGAATTTGAAGGTTATAAATTCCATAAAAGCTTATCTTTAACTAAAAGAATTCTTCCGTGGGAAATTAAATCCGAAGGTTTTTTTATTTCAAAATTAAAAAAAACAGATAAAACCGAGCCTACAAAAAAAGTATTATTACCCAAGAACAAAAAGAAAATATTAAGTGGTAATAATAAAAACATAAAGGAATACTTAAATAACATTCATAATCACTTTGGTATTCCCGTTGAAATATTAAATAATTATAAGTACATACTACTGGGAAATAATATAAACTTTATAAGTGGAAATTGGGAAGAATACAATCCCGATTTTTTCGAACGGATTGGGACAAAATTCGGATTAATTGACAAAAATAATTATGGACGTCTTCATTCGCATGCAGCACAAATACTTGGGAAGCATGCTACAAAAAATATTTTCATGCTTAATAATGATAATGAATTACGTCAATATTTTTCAGGTGGAATAATTAAAAGAACCTCAGAAGAAAAAGGACAAAAAATTGTAAAATATAAAAATATGTTTTTAGGAACCGGTGTTGCACTAAAAGAAACATTTAAAAGTCAATTTCCCAGCTCCAAAAGATCTGCCGATATTATAACAAACTTTTCATAAATATTTGTTTTTCTATAATGCAAATTAAATTAAACACTATACTATTTAATTTTTAATAATTGTTTTTTATATGTTGTAAATCCATTCTATAATTGCATTGAAATATTTTCTAAAACAACAATAATTAAATTTTATCCAATAAAATCAAGCTTTTCTGCTATTATTAAAAAAAAATAAAATTTATGCTTTAAAGAATTCAAAAAATTGTGTTATTTTGTCAGGCAAATAATTTATAATTTACATTTATTATATAAAATAATAAGTAAACTGACTTACTATTTTTCAGAATGGAGTTTTAATGGATTTTTCCGATGATTTTTTTGATTCAGAATCAAATTCTTTTTTTGATGATGAAGAATTAAAATCAAAAGTTAAAGAATGTAAGGAATACGTTTCAAGCGGACAAACAATAGCTTACCTAAACAATATTGAGGAAACAATTCAACTTTGTTTGGAATATGATTTTGTTGAAGATGGAATATTTTTGGTTGAAGCAGCGTTAGAAATTTCTCCTTACAGTTCCGAACTTTGGCATTCAAAAGGAATTTTTCATAATAATCAATTCGATTTTGAAAAAGCATATGTTTGTTTGGAAAAGGCATTGTCATTAAATCCTACAGATGTTGAAGCAATGATAAATAAATCTATTGCAGAAGATAATTTAGGTCTCTGGGAAAATGCTGTAAAATCTCTTAAAACAGCTTTAGCTTTAGAACCGAATAATGAAGAAGCTATTTTTAATCTTGGTATTCTTTATGAAAGAAAAGATAATTTTGAAAAAGCAATAGAGTATTTTAAACAAACTGTTTTTCTAGATGAAAAATACACAGATGCATGGTATGAATTAGGATATTGTTATGAAAGCAATGATCAACTAAATGAAGCCTTAGAGTCTTATAATAAATTTTTAGAGTTAGACCCATATAGTGCAAGCGGAAGATATAACAAAGGAATAGTTTACTTAAAATTAGGTGATAACTCTAATGCTATTAATTGCTTTGAATTGGCAACAACACTAAATGAAAATTTTTCTAATGCTTGGTACAACGCCGGCATAACTTACATAAAACTAAACCGGCTGGTCGATGCGAAGAATGCATTCCTAAAAGCTTTTAACTTGGACCCGTTTGATGATTCTATTGCACTAAATTTAGCTCAAACATGCGAATCTATTGGTGACTATGAAGCTGCAATTAAATATTATAATGCAACTATAAACATTAATAAGTTATCTGTTGACGCTTATATAGGAAGAGGAAATTGTTTTGCCAGAAAAAACAATTATAATCTTGCATTAGAAAACTTTGCAATGATAATTAAAGTTGCTATGGCAGAAGAGGTTGAAATTCTATCATCCAAAGAAAACAATAAACATCTTATTAATTTTTTTAATAAAATAGAGTATTATAATAATCGTAAAAATCTAACTCCCGAAGAACTTAATGATTTAGGGAATACATATTTTAATTTGGGTGATTGGCAAAATGCTTATAAAACTTTTAGAAAATCAATTAACTTGAATTCCGAAAACTCATTAGCTCATTACGGAAAAGCCTTCTGTTTGATTATGCTAAATAGATATCAAGATGCATTGGATAATTTGCAAATAGCATTTGAACTAAATCCTAATTTAGAAAGATTATTTTTAGATAAATTTCCTTCTTTAGATTCTACACAATTGTATATCAAAATAACTAGTACCTTGTAGCTGTTTGAAATTTTATCCTTTTATAATAAAAGAAGTTTTTGTTTTCCAAACAAAAAATAAAAGAATATGAAGCTTACTAATAAAATAAATCATGAAACACAAATTGTTGGTATTCTCGGTCATCCTATAAAGCATTCTTATTCACCTCGAATGCATAATATGACTTTTGAAAATCAGAATTTAAATTGTATTTATTTACCTTTTGATATTCCTGCTTCTAATTTAAAAGATGCTCTCAAAAGCTTAATAACTTTAGGCATTAAAGGTGTTAATGTTACTATTCCGCATAAAGAAAGAATTATTCAATACTTAGATCATGTTTCGGAAGCCGCTTCTTCTGTTGGTGCGGTCAATACAATTGTTAATCAATCCGGTCAACTTTATGGTTATAACACTGATGTAGATGGAATTATAGAAACTTTATTACCTTATAAAAATGATATCGCAAAAAATAGTGTTACTATTATAGGAGCCGGTGGTGCTGCCAGAGCTGTTCTATATACTTTAATTAGACATTTTAAAGTTGGAAAAATTAATATTATTAATAGAACCGAAGAAAGATCAGAATCATTAAAAGATTATTTTTTAGAAAAAATGCATTTTAACAATATAGATGTTTATGAACTTATGGCTAAAGAAAATGTTGAAGTTTATAATTCATCTAAATTAATAATAAACGCAACATCAATAGGATTATTCCCTAATATTGACGATACACCAACAGATTTAGACGATTCTTTTAATCCCAATCAAATTGTATTCGATCTTATTTATAATCCATTAAAAACCAAATTCTTAAAAATTGCGGAATCTAAAGGCGCAACTATTATTAACGGATTAAAAATGTTTGTTGTTCAAGGAGCAAAATCCTATGAATTGTGGACGGATAAAACTATGGATGTTGATAAAACATTAAATGAGCTTAAGAAACAATTTTAATTCTTATCTAAAAATTCTTTAATTCTGTTTATAGCAAGTTTTAATTCCTCTAAACTTTTTGAATAAGATATTCTAATATATTTTTCCATTCCAAAAGCAGTGCCGGGTACTGTTGCAACGCGATTTTCATTTAACAATTTTAAGCAGAACTCATTACTTGTTTTTATTGCATTTTTAGAATTTAATATTTTACTAATGTCTATAAAAATATAAAACGCTCCTTCC
>JALSNL010000012.1 GCA_026987055.1 Melioribacteraceae bacterium
TGATGGCAAAATGGTTGCAGGTAATTATAATGTTAATTTTAATGCTACTAATTTGGCAAGTGGAATTTATATATACAAACTTAAAGCCGGTAATTTTAGTACAGTTAAAAAAATGATTTTGATGAAATAAAATGGAATTTATTTTTTAATATAGACTATTGAAAAAATCAATAGTCTATAGCTATTTAATACATACAAAAGGAGTAAATCATGAATGTGAGTAATAACAAAGTAATTTTATTTATAGTATTATTATTTTTTTCTGCAACGGTTTTTGCACAAAATAAATCAATTCACTTAAATGCAGGAGAAACAAATAACCAACTTTTGCAAGCCGGTGGGTTTGATACAACACAAGTAAATTGGTCATTTGAAACATGGGTTAAATTTGATGCCTTTGAAGGTAATGGTATTGATGAAGCGCATTTTGTAGATTTTTGGGAAGGTAATGCCGGAATGTCTTGTCAACTTTATGCAAAACCCGGTAATCATGTTTTAACAACAGCGGGTAATGGCTATTCATTTGGTATTGGAGGTGAAACAGCATTAGAAACAAATACCTGGTATCATATTGCTATGGTTATAGATGGAGATGCAAGTACTGCTACAGTTTATCTTAATGGAGAAGTTGAAGCCGAAGGTGCTTCGAATGAAAATCAACTTCAAGTTAGTCCCCGAATACTTGATTCTTTAGTAATTGGTCATTTTAGAGGTTTAGCTTATGATGCCGATTGGGGAGCTGCAAAAGCATATTTCGATGAAGTACGTTTCTGGAGCAAAGCGCTTACCGAAACGGAAATTAAGGCTAATATGAATAATGCAATTACATCCGGCGATGGTTTGGTGGCTGTTTGGAATTTTGATGATGCTGATAATTTTGCTAAAGATGCTACCGGTAACGGACACGATTTATTTTCCGGTGGTAGAGTATCATCTGCCGATTTAAGTGATGATGCACCTACTCTTACAACTGATGTTGCCGAACAACCTGATATTCCAACTCAATTTACATTATCACAAAATTATCCTAATCCTTTTAACCCGACTACAGTTATAAGTTTTAATGTTGCTAAAAAAAGTAATGTTTCCCTTAATGTTTACAATACATTAGGTGAAAATGTTGCTCAATTGGTTAATGAAAACTTAAGTGCAGGAAGTTATAAAACTCAATTTGATGCTTCAAATTTGCCAAGCGGAATTTATTTTTATAAATTAACAGCCGGTAATTTTATTTCCGTTAAAAAAGCAATGCTGGTCAAATAATTTTAATCATATACTATGGCCAATTTGGTGTTCGGAAAAACCTTCGAGGTTTCAAATGTTTATGAAACATTGGAAAAACGGTTTTTGTTTAATTGACAGCATATTTAAAAATAATTCAGTAAAACCTTGAAGGTTTATTAATTATTTACATCCGATCCCAGATTCTTTGGGGAAAACCAAATTGTTCTTTGTATTATAAGTACGGACATCATTTAAGATGTCCGTACTTTATAAATTTTTATTAATAGCAAATATTTGATATGAATCAACCTTGGAACTTAGAAAAGATAACTTATAAAGTTATAAAAGAAAATTTTTATAATGTTGCCGTTTTGCCAATAGGTTCTATAGAACCGCATAATTTCCATTTGCCTTATGGTACTGATGCAATCAACGCGCAATATGTTGCAGAAAAAATGTGTGAAAAAGCATTTGAGAAAGGAGCAAAGGTTTTATTACTACCAACAATACCTTATAGTGTAAATGATAATATGCGAGAATTTCCGTTTGCTATGAATATATATCAAAATACATTAAACCAAATTATAACGGATCTAATTGAACCTATTGAAAGAGCAGGGATTAGAAAATTATTAATATTGAACGGTCATGGTGGTAACAAATTTGAAGCTTGGCAGCGTAGTATGTTAAACAAAACTAAGGTTTTTATTGCTGTTATGGATTGGTGGGCACCTGCCAATAAAGAAGAAAAAGAAATTTTTGAGGGTGGCGGTTTTCATGCAAATGAAATGGAAACAAGTGTAGATTTGGTTACTGTGCCGGATTTAGTTCATCTTGAAGATGCTGATAACGGAGAAACAAATAAAACCCGTTTTGATGCAATAAATAAAGGCTGGGTAATTATTGCTCCTCCTTGGCACCTTTTAACAAAAAATACCGGTTGGGGCAATCCTAAAAAAGGTACAAAAGAAAAAGGTGAAAAATTTCTGAACATTGTAATTGAACGAGGTAGTAATTTCATTAAAGAATTATCCGATGCTAAGATGGATAATACTTTCCCTTATGAAGAATAAGTTTTGCTGTTATTTTATAGTTACTTAAATCTTTTTTTGTAAGAAATTTGTTAAAAAAACTTTGTTCTAAGATAGATAGCAACAATTTAAACCTCCAAAGTTTTTAAAATACTATCTTAAAATAAAGCCAAAAAAAACAGAAAAGTATAACTCAAAATTAGAACTTAGAATTTAGAACTTAGAGCTTAGAATTTAGAAAGCTCAAGTAATCTCAAAAAATCAATTCTATTTTCTAACTTATACTTTAGGGTGATAGGAATAACTTGAAAGTTCAAAAAGCTTTAGTTTAAATAATTCCAATAATTGTTTATTGGACAAAGAAAATTATAAGAATATATATATTTTTTCATATTATCTTTTACGAGGATTAGAATGAAATTTTTTCAGTTTATAGACAAAAATAATAATTCAAAAATGGGAGTAGAATTAGACAATCGGAAATATGATTTTACTCAAATATTGGATTCCCGAATGTATAATTCTCTACAAAGTATTATAGAGGCTGGAAAATTTACTTGCGATTTTTTGACGAACATAATTAATGAAACGGAAACTAAAAATGAATTGGAAAAATATAAAATTACTACAGAGATTAAATTTGATATTCCAATTAAAAGACCTGAAAAGATTCTTTGTTTTGGTGTTAATTATGTTGCACATGCTATTGAAGGAGATAATCCGATTCCGGATGAGCCTATTATGTTCGGTAAATTTAATAATACGTTACTTCCCCATAACGGAATAATTGAATTTCCAAAAAATATTGAAAGAGTAGATCACGAAATTGAGCTTGGAGTTATAATTGCAAAAGAAGGGAAAAACATCCCCGAAAAAAATGCTATGGAATATGTTGCAGGATATACTATAATCAATGATATAAGTGCTAGAAAAATGCAAATAGAAGATTTGGATAAAAGTCATCCGTGGCTTCGTTCTAAAGGGTATGATACATTTTGCCCGGTCGGTCCATATTTAGTTCCTGCTTTTGCTATACCTGATCCATATAATATTGATTTAACATTAAAAGTTAATGGAAAAATTAAGCAACAATCAAATACTTCTCGAATGATTTTTAAGCTCCCTCGGTTAATAAATTTTATTTCGGAAATTATGACGCTTAAACCGGGAGATATTATTTGTACAGGTACACCCGAAGGAATTTCGGAAATAATTGACGGTGATACTGTTACATGCGAACTAACCGGATTAGGAATTTTATCAAATTCAGTAAAAGTTGATTGAAATTTGTTTTGAAAATTAAATAATTAAAACTTTTAGCAAAAATGATGAAAACAAAATACACACAAATATCTCAGGAAGATAGTAAATACTTGCTTAATGAAGAAAAATTAGAAATAGGTTTACCAAAAGATTGGTGGTATTCTAGTTATTCAATAGACGCATATAAACAAGAGAAAAAAGAGAAAGTCCGGTTATTTCAAATGAATAACAATTCTTTTGGGGAATTATTTGATAAAAAGAATAAAAGAGAAATTCAAAATAAACCGATTTTTGATGCTTCTAAAGGTGATTACATTATAACCAATAGAGATTATCTGAAAAAAGATTTTACATATTACCGAAAACAAAAAGAAAGAATTTTAAAATATTCTATTTATCCCGCCGTTATTTTTGCTTTAGTCTTTACCATTACAATTCTTAGTTTTATAGCAAAACTTTAGGTTCCGAAGAGAAAAATGTTAATCACTCATGTTACGTAATACTAATAATTTTATCATTTTGAGTGAAGCTTTTAAAGAATTCTTACAGAAAAATATCTCGAAATAGTACTAATACACAATAATAAGATTATTCATTGCCACAACGATTTCCCGCCTTCTTTTTGGCAATACAGTTTTATGTAACGTGAGTTAATTATTGAAAAAGAAATACCCAAAATGATAAGCAAAGAAATATTTAACAGTAATATTTAGCAGCACTTATAGGTAAGAACTAACTTAAAATGGATACGAGGAAATATAAAGTAAAATATACCGGTAATAATTTTCCGCCGGATGCTAATTGGAATAAAAATGAATGGAGAGATATAGAATCTATTTCAATTACGAATAAATTATTAATAGAACCGTTATTTACACCTACAACCAAAATAAAATTACTTTATAATAAAGATTATATCTACGTTATATTTAAAGTTGAGGATAAATATATACGTTCCGTATATACGGAAATTAACAGTCCGGTTAGTAAAGATAGTTGTGTGGAATTTTTTTTTACTCCTTCAAATTCCAAAGTTACCGGCTATTTTAATTTGGAAACTAATGCCGGTGGAACACGGTTGATAAGATTTCAAAAGGGTTATAATATTGAAAAAATAATGATGGATATTGAAGATATTAAAAGTATAGAAATAGCACATTCATTACCGGAAATTGTTAAGCCGGAAATATTAACCGAAACTACTTGGACACTTGAATACAGAATTCCATTAAAAATGTTAAAGAGCTATTCTGAAATTACACAACCAACCAAAGGTGTTATTTGGAGAGCCAATTTTTATAAAACAGCCGGTGAAAATTCAAATCCACATTATTTATCTTGGAATAAAATTATTCATCCTGACCCAAATTTTCATTTACCTGAATTTTTTGGTGAACTGGAATTTCTATAGAAAATTAACAATATAAATAAATTACGGAGAAATAAAATTATGTCATCAAAAGTTAAATGCGGAATTATTGGACTTGGAATTATGGGCAAAGAAGGTGGTCAAGTTCTTCAGTTAGTTGAAGAAGCCGAAGTTGTTGCTTTAGCCGAACCAATAGAAACAACAATGCAAGAAGCCTTAAATATATTTGAAGGTGCTAAACCGTATTCCGATTATAACGAAATGTTGAATAAAGAGAATCTTGATATTGTTTATGTTGCTACACCTGATCTTTATCACAAAGAGCCTGTAATTGCTTGCTTGAAAGCAGGGGTAAATGTTCTTGTAGAAAAGCCAATGACAACTTCTCAAAAAGAAGCCGAAGAAATTGTTAAAGTTGTAAGACAAACCGGAAAAAAATTACAAGTTAGTTTTAATCATAGGTGGTTATCGGCTTATTATCATATAAAAGAAATGATAGAAAATGGGGAACTTGGTGAGCCGATTATAGGATATGCTCGTAAAAATAATCCAATTTCGGTTCCAACAACTATGCTTGCTTCTTGGGCATTAAAAAGTAGTCCCGCTTGGTTTATGTCTTCGCATGATATTGATTTAATGACTTGGTGGTTCGATGCTTCACCTGTTGAAGTTTATGCCAAAGGTATTAAACGAAAGTTAAAAGCTCTTAAAGGATGGGATACTTGGGATGGTATTCAATCTTTAGTTACTTATAACAAAGGACAGTTTGCAACATTTGAAGCTGCATGGATATATCCGAATACCAGCCCTTATATGCCGGATTCATTTATGGAAGTAATTGGAACAGACGGGACTACACATATAGATAGACAACGTGAAGCAATAGAACATATTGGAAAAGATAGTTTTGATTGTCCGAGAACTTTCCTGGGTTCTAAGGTATTCGGGCAATGGCAAGGAGCATACCCTGCAAGCGTAAAAAGTTTTGTTGATGCAGTGTTAAACGATACCAAATCACATGTTGATGAAATAGCAGGGTTAAAAAGTACTGCAATTTTAGATGCAATTCATAAATCGCTTGAACTAGGGAAACCTGTAAATATAAAATACGGTATTGATTTCTAAATATTATAATATAGAAAATAATAATGAACAATAAAGAAAATATTAAAATTGGTTTAGCGGAAACAATAATAACACCAAAACAAAATTTACAAATGCATGGTTTTGGTAAAAGTCAAATAGCCGAAGGAGTTCATGACGAGCTTCATTCGAGATGTTTGATTGTTGAAGATGCTGCCGGTAATAGATTTGCTATAATATCTATTTCTGTTGTTGAATTGAATAGCGGCAAGATACCAAAAATAATTCGTAGAAAAATTGCTGAAGAAATTAATATTCATGAAGAAGCAATTTTACTTTCGTGTACTCACACTCATTCCGGTCCTGAAGTTGAAATTGCACCTTATGATTACCAAGAATTTTTTATAAACCAAATAGTTGAAAGTGCTAAATTGGCTAATAGGAAACTTGTTCCGGCAAAAATCGGAATTGGGAAAACTGTTCAATTGGAAGTTGGTAAAAACAGAAGAAGATTACCTTACGGCGGGTTACATCCTGATCCGGAGTTAGATATAATACGTATCGAAGATATTAGCGGTAAATTACAAGGTGTTCTCTTTAGTTATGGTTGTCATCCCGCTACACTGGATTGGAAAAATAGATTGTATTCGGAAGATTGGCCGTACTTTGCCATAAAAGGAATAAAAGAACATGTTGGTAAAGATGTTTGGGTTTGTTATTTACAAGCGGCTCAAGGAAATATTAATACAGGGTATGATTCTTTACTTTCGGCAATTGGTGCAGATATGCAGGTAAGAAATTATGCGTACATTAAGTACAAAGGCAAACAAATGTCCGACTCTGTTTTGGAAATATTATCAGATATCAAAGTTAAATCCAATTTAACGGTTGAAGTAGTTAATAAATATTTCCCTTTACCTTTGCGTAAGGAATTTCCGGTAACTTTAGAAGAAGCAAAAAGAAACTTAAAAACAGCAAAAAAGAAATTATCCGAAATAGAAAACGAAGCAAAATATAAAAGTTCAAGAAAATTAGATAGCTATCGAACACAAGTAATATCAGCAGAACAAACTTTTGAATTGGCAAAAGAATTTTATTCCGGGGAATTACAAGATAGTGAAATTGTTGAATCGCAAGTTTTTCGTGTTGGAGATATAGTCTTTTTTTCATTACCGGGCGAGGTATTTTCCGAAATTGCTCTCTCAATAAAAAAACAATCCCCTTTTAATAATACAATTCCTGTTGGTTTAGCAAATTGCCGTTGGGAATATATGCCAACCAAAGAAGAATTTATTGAGGGAGATTATGAAGTTGACGGTAGCAAATACAGTCCTGAAGTTGCTGAAGTATTTATTAATTCCACGCTAAAAATTATCAATTTTTTATATGCACAGGAGAAAAATTAATGAAGAATAAATTAAACAGACTTACAATAATTTTAAGTTTTCTTTTATTGTTTATTTCTGTTAGAATTATGTTAGCCGGTGTTACGGGAAAAGTTGTCGGAAGAGTTTTGGACGCTACAACCAAAGAACCGCTTATAGGTGCAAATGTTATGATTGTAGGGGAGTCTATAGGCGCGGCTACGGATATTGACGGATACTTTATTATACTTAATATTAGACCTGGTGTATATACAATTAAAGCAAAAATGCTGGGATTTGGTACAAAGGTTGTAAAAAATGTTACAGTATATGCAAACAGAACAACATCGGTTAATTTCCAATTAAGTGATGAAACGTTAAACTTAAAAGAAGAGGTTGTAATTATTGCTAAAAAACCACCCGTTCAAAAAGATCAAACTTCTACAGTTAATACTATTACTGCCAACGATATCGAAAGTTTGCCAATTGCAAAAACAACTTCACAATTTATTTCTTTAATGCCCGGTGTAAGTCTTGACGGAGTAAATCGTATAAGAGGAAGTGACGATCCGAGTGTACTATCTACGGGATGGAACGGTGGACAAGGTTCTTCTGATGTTAAGACTGTAATAGATGGTGTTTTAATGAATAATTATGATGGATTTAACGGTGTTGCAAAAGGTTCCGGTGGAATATCCAATATTCCCAGCAGTAGTGTTCAAGAGATTACTGTTCAAGCCGGTGCAATGCCTGCTGAATATGGAAATGCTAATGGCGGTATAATTTCTATGTACACAAAAGAAGGTAAAAACAATTATCAAGGATGGTTTAATTACGAATATGATTTACCTGGTAAAAAACATTGGGGTACAAATGTATATGATAGTCCGATGTTAAAAAATAATGCATGGAAATTTATTCCCGAAGAAGATAAGAATACAAAAATAAACCCTTTAACCGGAAAATTATTTTATGTACGTGACGATTATACAAGTATTGCAGGACAAACTTTTGAAGGTTCATTCGGTGGACCTGTTCCTTTTTTATCCGGTGTGAAATTTTTTATAAGCGGAAGACACGAAGCATTGGCCCCTGAATTTCCTTCTGTAATAGATCATGGCTTTATTGACGGGCGTGGCAATTTCGTATCTTCGTCAGATAACTTTTTAGGAATTGGCAATATTAGTTTTAATATCTCTTCTAAAATGAAAGTAAAAATAGGAAGTATAATTAATCAGTTTACGTCTTATCGTTCTGATTATTTTGATCCTTACCAAGGTGTTAATTTAGTAGAAGGCGGTATAAGAAATATTGATGCATATGGGAAAAATATTTTTCTACCTAAAAATTGGGCTGCCGGTGGTAAACAATTTAACAGAGATTTTGTAGGCTTTTTACGATTTACGCATGTTCTTTCGCCTACTACTTTTTACAATATGGTTTTGGGATATTCGGAAACTAATATCGACACTATTGGAGTTCCTTTGTTAACATCGGAAAATACACGAATAGGGTACTTTAATGCAGGTAGGGAAGGTGCCTTTTGGACAGTTTCCGATCGGAAAAGATGGGAAGTTAAATTTAACTTAACTAGTCAGGTAAATAAACATAACATGGTTAAGTTAGGATTTAACGGAATATTTTTTAATAACTATTTAACTCAATATGAAAGTACGCCTACTGCCGGCGGACGTGGAACCTACAGACGCAGATATATTTTTTATGGTAGCGGACCTGGGGCTAACGGGTTAAACAAACCTGTAAAACCGATACAATTGGCAATGTATTTACAAGATAAATTGGAATTTGAAGGCTTAATTATTAATGTGGGTGGACGTCTTGATTATTTTAATCCGAACAGTAAAGAAGTTTTTCATCCCGGATTACTTAGGAGTACAATGTATTCTACCTTAACACGTGCTAATAATGCCCCAACCGAAGATATGCCAACTATTTTTACTTTTAGTCCCCGTCTTGGTATTGCCCATCCGATAAGTGATAGAGCTGTTATACATTTTTCTACCGGTATTTTTAGGCAACTTCCGGACTTTTATTGGTTCTACGGAAAAGCTTATGGCTCAAGAACTGCAATTGATGATGACTTAAATGGGAACGGTAAAATTGATCCGGCAGAAAAATACAATACTTTTCGTCCTGCCTTTGGTTCCTATTTCGGAAGGCAAGCAGGCATTATCAGACCGGAAAAGAGTATAAATTTTGAAGTGGGTGCCGATTATAATTTTTATGAAGATTATACTGTAAGTACAGTAATGTATTATAAAAGTGAAACTGACCAATTTTATATGTTTTCTAATGCAGGGCTTGGCGGTAGGTTAGATGAACTAAAACAGATTGCTTCGAACGATAACTGGTTTGCAACACTATCAAATGGTGCTTGGGGTGATACACGAGGAGTTGAATTTTCCGTAAGAAAGCGATTTAGTAATTATTTTTCATTTTCTGCCGCCTACAATATGGAATGGGCACAGTCGGTTGCTGCCGGACGTTCCAACGGAGATTTAATTATTTATGCAGGTCCAAGTTTTTTCTATTCATCTAAAAATTATAATAATGATGATTGGTATAAAGGTAATTATGTTTTTTATGATAAGTTTAAAGTAGATGAAGAAACCGGAGCTGAAATACCCGTAAAACCTACTGATGCCGAAATGGACGAATGGGCGGATTTATATGCAAACGAAATTAAAATTCGTAAAAGTAGAGATTGGGGATATTATGCAAATGCTTGGTTAGACCCATTACGTAAAGCAGAGGGTAGAGCAGGTGAAGCAGGGTTATTTGTATCACGAAGCGGTGCTTATGAAGCCCCGTTAAATCAATATAAAAAAGGAAATCCGGGAAGTTATGGTAAATTTTCTTTTGTTTTCGCACTACCGGAAGATTTTAAATTGGGACCTAATTGGTTGAGTTCAATATTAAGTAACGTATCACTGAATTATGTATATAAAATGAGTACGGGAACAGATTTCTATTACAGACCTGTAGGAGCACACACAAAAGAAATACGTACACTTCCAATGTACACAAATTCTGATATTTCACTTTCTAAAACATTTAATACATTTGTGAATGCAACATTATATGTTGATGTAATGAACATTTTTAATCAGCAAGATGCTAGAGAAGTGAACAGTAGAACCGAATATATAAAATATGGGTTGTTAACTGCTAAACCAAATAATAGGTATTTTGTAAAGTATGGTGATACAGGTGAATTATACAGATATTTTGGTAATCCACGAAGTGTAAGAGTTGGAGTACGAGTTCAATTTTAAATTCAAAACAGAATGTTTGGAGTAATTAAATGAGAAAAAATAATTATAATATTAATTTTAACCGTAATATTGTAATTGCACTGATAGCAATTCTTTTATTACCTCTTTCCACAATTAATTCTCAATGGATGTCTCGTTCATTGATGTCAAATGAAATTGGAGCTGAAGGAAGAATAAATGAGGGCAAAAGTTCAGGATGCAACTACCCGAATTTATGGAACTTTCCGGTTAACAATTGGGCAGATGCAACTGCAGGTGAATGGTATGGAACAAAACCGGAAAGTAAAGGAACATTAGCCAATGCATCAATGGGATTCCACAATTCTCATGGTGAAGGTCTTTGGATTCTAAGTCCGCAAATAGGAAATAAGTCTAATGTTGTTACGTGGACCGGCCCGGGTAAAATAAAAGAAAATGATAATATACGAGTTTTTTATGATCCGCGTAATAATCCGGAAAATAATTTAGGATATACAGTAAAGGAAATAACAAATCTATCCGGAAGTGAATGGGGAATAACTGTTCCCGAATATTATCCTTATCTGGGAAATTGGAGAAATGACGAAAAATATTTTAATAGATATTGGAAACCAATACTACAAAACGGAACAAACAATGCCGAAAATATTCAAATAGCTAATCACAGATTCAACAAGTATAGTCAAGCTATTCCAAGTCCTGTAACACCACGTCATTGGCCTGAACAAATTGTTGTTAGCAGATGGGTTAACAAAGTTACCGGTATGGAAATAACGGAAAAAGTTTATGGTTATTCTTATCAGGATTTTGACGATTTTAATATCTTTGAATTTACTTTTACAAATACAGGTGATACTACGGGAAACGGAGAAACGGATGTTACCAGAACTTTGAATGAAGTATATTTTTCACTTGTGCAAGCTCTAAAAATAGGAGCAATGGGAGATAACTGGAGAGGTTTTGAGTTTCAGTATAATGAATTAGCATCTCTGGACGATTGGTATAAATACTCTGATATTCCTGGAGAGACCGATGAAATATTAAATGGCTATAAGGTTTCATATCAATATGATGGAGACGACGAATCAACAAAAGAATGGGATGATACGGGTGAACCCTACCTAAAAGATAAAGCTCTTGAAGGAGCCAATATCGGACAAAGCGAAAATATGCTTCAAGCACCTGAATATATCGGTTTAGCACCAATTGCATATACTAATAATCAGGGCAAGTTTCAATTCAATAGTAATGATTTAAATAAATTTGTTGAACCTTCGGGTGAGCAACCGGTTGGTGAACATTGGTGGCCTATATTAGGTGTAACTGATGCGGAAGTTCCTGATTATGGTAGTAAGTCGTTGGAAGAAATGTATAATATGGTAAGTGCGAAAACTATTGATGCTAATCCTAATGAAGTGGGATTGAACTGGCATAGTCAATTATATGGTCCTTATAAATTGGAACATGGGCAAAGTGCAAAACTTGTATTTGCAATTGTAGGGGGTACGGCTGCACAAATAGCAGGTGAAAAAGATATAGTTAAATGGTGCAGAAAAAATAAAGTTAGTGATTTACCAAAAGGAAAGTTAGCACTTAAACAAAATATAGACGCAGCACAATTTGCTTATGATAATAATTATAATGTTCCCAAAGCACCACCGGATGTACGTCTTTTTGTTGATGGTACTCCGAGAACTGCTCCAAAAGATGTTGAAACCAATGGACACAACACTTTATGGTGGACTAGTGCAGATAACGCTGTTAATCCGGATTATGGTACCAGTGATGTTGAAGGATATAATGTTTATAGATCCACATTTTTAGGTGGTGGGGATTATAAACTTATTGCACGTATTGAAAAAGGAACATCATTTTCTGATACCGGTTCGGTTATTTTTAATTATGTACCAGGGGAAGGTCCTAACGGAGAAGATTATTATTTAGTTGATATGGATTCGCGAGAAGGATTTAATTATTATTATTCTGTTCGGTCGTACGCAAGCGGGCATAATGCAGATCAATGGAATAATTTACCGGATCATATTGTTCAGCATGTTGAAGAGGGTTTGGAAGGTGGGCTTTCTGCTCCAATGCAAAGAACTTATGGAATGCAACGCCCGACACGTATAGTAGATAAATTTGATCCCTATGTTACTCCTAATCCGTATATTTGGGGCGATGCCGCACATATGTTGGGCAGTGATAGAGAAGAAGTCGATTTCCGTCAATTACCTCCTATATGTGATATTTATATATTCACATCTTCAGGCGATTTAGTTAAATATTTTGAGCATAACAATTATACATCAAACACAGAAACATTCAATTTTGAAACTTGGAATCTTGTAACAAAGGTTGCATCCGGAATTTATTATTGGATTGTAGAATCTAAAACACCTGGAAGTATGGGCGAGATAAAACGTGGAACTTTAGCAATTGTTAGATAGAATAAAATTTAATTTAATGGAGCGTTAACAATGCACAAGATAAAATTACTTTTAATTGTCCTAATATCTTTAATTTTTATTGGGCACTTGGATGCACAAAAAAAATCGGGTATAGGTCTTGTTGGCGGATATGATATTTCAATCTCAGGTTTAAGTAATTGGTACTCAGGTGCCGGTTTAATAGGTGGTAAAATAGTTTTTTGTACATCTTCTAATAATAGTTTGGAAATAGAATATAACTATCATTCATTCCTAAATAGCTCAATGCCTGATAGAATGTTTATAGCTAAATCGCAGATTAAATATGCTTATGAAAATAAAGATGCAAACAATAAACCGATATTTATTACGGATGATCAAGGAAACTATATTCCTTACAAAAAAATTGATAAGCAAACTTATCCTAATGCTAAAAAATCTTTTGCAGATTCATTATACTCGAGTAGTGGTTCGTCCAAGATGACTGTACATTCGATTACTATCAATACTATTAAGTATTTTACTCAAAATAATTTTTTTCAATCTCGATTTTTTATTATGGGTGGTATTGGTTTTCATGTTTACAAAAATCAAGTTGATAGTTTACTATATGGAGGTCAACCAATCTATAGAGGTAAAAAAGTATATATGAAACCATTTGAAGACAGCAGGGTTGCATTAGGTTTTAATCTTGGCGGAGGTATTGAAATTCCTGTAACTAACAATATAAATTTTGATTTGCGAACTAAATATAATTTTATAGTTGGAGAGCTGCGGCCTATGGAAGCCTATAAATATAAGGGGCATGGGTTTAAAAAAGATGCCGAAGAGATTGGAATACTTAAAAAAGTGTTTCCTTTGCAATACATAACAATTAGTGCTTCATTTACGTATTATTTTCAATAGAGAAAAAAGGAATAATTAAAATTTATTAAGGAAGTCAAATGAAAAAACAATTATCATATATTATATTGTTATTAGTTTTACTTAACTTACCTGTTTGGGGTGGGGATAATCCATGGAGTAGTTCTATATATACAAAAGCCGGAATTTCAGGATTTACATTCCTGAAAATTTCGCCAACAGCACGTATTGCCGGTATGGGAAATACTTTTTCAGCAATTGCAAATGATATTAATGCTATTTATATAAATCCTGCCGGTATTACCGAAGCAGGTAATTATGCAATTAATATTTCCGATACAAAATGGTTTGTAAATTCAAATTTTTATACTGCAGCTGCATCTATGTTCATTGGTGGTTTCAATTATTTTGGTGTTAGCTTTGTGGGTTTAATGCCGGAAAAAACTCCGGAACGTAGTCCGCTATCATCCGACCCAAACGGGTTAACAGGGAATAACATTGCGATGTATGATTATGCAATCGGGCTTACATACGCTGCAAAAATATCCGAACAATTTAGTCTTGGTATAAAAGTTAATTATGTAAATGAAACAATTATGAATTTATCAGCAACAAATTTACTTGTTGATGTCGGTTCACTTTATAATACAAATTTTGAAACAATAAGAATTGCAATGAGCTTAAGAAATTTTGGCTCGGAAGCTCAGTATCCCGATCGTATATTATTTCAAATGCCTATTGTTTATACAATAGGTACGGCAGCGGAAGTTTATGGGCAAGACCCGGAAAGTTTTTTTCGTGTTACACTTAGTGGAGAAGCAACTTTTGAAATAGACTATGAACAAAGATATCAAATAGGTACTGAAATTTGGATTATGAATTCTTTTGCATTTAGAGGGGGTTATCAATTTAATCAGGGAACAACAGACCCTTGGAATAGATTTGATTATGCAGGTAATAAATTTTCTTTTGGGTTCGGTGGTAAAGTAGATGTTAGCGGTTCGGAACTAACGTTCGATTTTTCTTACACAAAAAGTGACAGACTTTTTGAAAATCCACTGCGTTTATCAGTAGGAGCTAGTTTTTAATATTTTTAATAATATATGAGTTCACTCAAAAAAGGTAATATACTTAAATTAAGTAGGTTTTTCCAAAGGGATAGGGGAAATTAGTCCTTTCTACATAAAAGCATAGTGTTAGGCGTGGATGAGTTATAGAAATGAATCAATCCGAAAACAGTTTGTTGTTAGTATAACAATATAAAAATTGAATAAATAAATAGTATAATCAAAATTATAAATAATAGTATCTGAAATTTTAACTTCTTCTTAAAATACAATTTTTTTAAAATTATAATTAAATGAATAAGTACAACAAATTATTTTCCGCACTATTATTACTCGCAATATTGATAAGTAATTTGGAATGTGAACAAAAAAAAGAAAAACCCAAAGAATATTTTGTTAATAAACTAAAAGATAGTTTAACTATTGATGCAAACCTGAATAAACCGGAATGGAAAAATATTACCGGATTAACAATTAAAAATATTTTGGGAAAAACGCCGAAATACACTCCGAAAACAGAAGTGAAAATGCTTTATGATGATAACTATATTTATGCAATATTCCATGTTAATGAAAAATATATAAAAGCAGTAGCAACAAAAATTAATGATTATGTTTATCGTGATAGTGGTGTGGAGTTTTTCTTTACACCAAGTAATAATATTAGCGACGGTTATTTTAATTTGGAAATCAATTGTATAGGCACGCCGTATTTTAAGCATCAAATAAAATTTAAGAAAAATGTTATTGATATAGATACTAATGACATAAAGAAAATTGAAATTGCTCATTCACTTTCAGGTATTATTAATTCGGAAATTGAAAAAACCATAGATTGGACACTTGAATTCAAAATTCCTATAAATATGATAAAAAAATATGCTAAAGTAATTCAACCTGCTGCCGGTGTGGTTTGGAGGGCGAACTTTTATAAAACTGCTGATGCAACTTCAAATCCGCATTATTTATCTTGGAATAAAATTAAAAGTAAAAAACCTAATTTTCATTTACCTGTATTTTTTGGGATTATAAAATTTAATTAGAAATATTTATTGGAGATAACAGAATGGAAAACCAACTAGCTATACTTGGAGGCAAAAAAACAATCGAAAAAGAAAATGAAGAACTTTTTAAGTGGCCCATTATTACCGAAGAACATGAAAAAGCTGTTCTTCAGGTTATGCGAGAAGAAAATATGTCGGGGCTTAATATTACTAAAGAATTTGAAACAAAATATGCAGATTCGTTAGGTAGAAAATATGCATTAACAAGTCCTAACGGAACAACATCAATAAAAGAAGCAATGTATGCACTTGGTGTTGGAGTTGGAGATGAAGTTATTGCTCCAAGCAGTACCTATTGGGCTACGGTATTGCAAGCGTATAATCTTGGTGCTACACCTGTATTTGCTGATATTGACCCTAATACCTTGTGCATTGATGCAAATGATATTGAACACAGAATTACGGAAAACACAAAACTAATAGTTGTAACACATCTTAGCGGAATGCCTGTAGATATGGATGCTGTTATGGCAATTGCACGCAAACACAATGTAAAAGTTCTTGAAGATTGTTCCCATGCACACGGTGCTTTATACAAGGGAAAAGAAGTTGGAACTTTTGGTGATGCCTCGGCATTTTCATTAATGAGCGTTAAATCATTAGCAATTGGCGAAGGAGGTATATTGTTTACCGATGACCAAGAAGTTTATGAACGTGCAATTTTATACGGACACTATCTAAGGCATGATGAAATTAAATTGGACGAACTGAAAAAATATGCAGGAATGCCATGCGGAGCTCACAAGAACCGTTTAAGTCAGCTACACGCTGCTATTGGTTTGGTTCAGTTGAAAAACTATCCGGAACAAATGGCAGAAATAGATAAAGCGATGAATTATTTTTGCGACCAATTAGAAAACACAAAGGGAATACGACCTATAAGACCGGAAAAGGGTAGTGGCTCAACAAAGGGTGGTTGGTATTATCCTCTATTTAAATATGTACCGGAGGAACTTGGAGGACTATCGCTAACTCGTTTTACAAGAGCTATTAATGCAGAAGGTTCTTTTACTTCACCAGGGTTAATTGCACCAATGCACAAACATCCGTTATTAACAAAGATGGATGTTTACGGACACGGAAAACCTACACGAATTGCAAATTATAAAGGTAACAATTCGGAAGCACTTCTCAATCAATCTCTTCCTGTTTCCGAAAGTATAAATCCTTTTACATTTGAAGTCCCTTGGTTTAAAAAATTCTGGAAAGATGATATTGATTTACATATTGCTGCATTCAAAAAAGTTATAGATAATTACGAAACACTTTTGGCTGATGATAAAAAAGAATTGGATAAAAGGATTGGTGCATATAGTAGTGCCTTTGGCAGTATGGATGAATATTAATTCCATTTGTTTTGAATAGAATATTTTATTTAAAATAATTTTATCGTACTCATTGTTTAATGGTATTTTGAGTACGATTTTTTTTATAACATTTAAAAAATATTTATTTAGGTGAAAAATGTTAAGTAAAAGAGCAATAAATTTTTATAACGAAGCATTAAAAATTATTCCTCAAGCAACACAAACCGGTTCCAAACGCCCTGTAAAAGAATACGACGGAGTTATGCCGCTAACCATTGAAAGTGGTAAAGGATGTAGATTTACAGATATAGACGGAAAGGAATATATAGATTGGGGTGCATCACTCGGCCCAATAATACTTGGCTATGCTTACGATGAAGTAGATGATGCGGTGCGTAAGCAATTAAACAAAGGAACAATTTTCGGAATGCCGAGCCCTATTGAATATGAACTTGCGAAAGAAATGATAAATGTAATTCCCGGAATTGATATGGTTCGATTTCTAAAAACCGGAGGTGATGTTTGCTCGGCAGCAGTACGTTTGGCTCGTGCATATACCGGAAGAGAAAAAATTATTTCAATAGGGTATCATGGTTGGCACGATACATTTATGGCTGCAATTCCTCAGTTTGAAGGTATTCCCAAAGCTTTAAGAGATTTGGTTATTAGCATTCCATTTAACGATTTTGATGCTGTTAAAGAAGTTTTTGAAAAAGAAAAAGAAAATATTGCAGCTGTAATAACCATTCCATTTAATTTTGAAGATAATCCTCCTGACGGAAAGTATTTTCCGGAAATGAGAAGTTTATGTGATAAGTATGGTAGCGTATTAATTTTTGATGAAGTTCTTGCTGGTTTCAGATTGGCTCTTGGCGGTGGGATAGAATATCATAAAGTACAGCCTGATCTTGTTGTTTACGGAAAGGCAATTGCTAACGGATATCCTTTGGCAGCTTTTGCAGGAAAGCGCGAAATAATGTCTGTAATTGATAAAACATTAATCACAACCACATTGGGTGGCGAAACATTATCATTAGCGGCATCGTTAGCTACCATAAAAATATTACAACGCGATAATGTTCATGCAGAACTGTATAGACGTGGTAAAATACTAATGGATGGTATGAATAATTTAATTAAAAAGTATTCCATACCCGGCAAACTTAAAGGTATTCCCGTAGGATTTACATTAATTCTTAATGACGATATTTCCGAAGAAGAACTAAATCGTGTAATTAAAATGGAACGGGAAATTTTTGAATTAGGAGTTTTTATGGATAAAGATAGAACATGGTTAGTTAGTTATTCACACACAGATGATGACATTAAAAAAACATTAGAGATAATTGAAACAGCATTTAAGAGTGTTCAATAATTTTGAAAAGATTAATAAATAAAAGAAAGGTTGCTTATGTTCATGCACTGGGTTGATTGGATAATTTTATTTGCTTTTATAGCATTTATCTCATTTGCGGCATATTATACAAAACGTTTTACCAGAAGTGTGGTAGATTTTCTTTCGGCACATCGTGTTGCAGGAAAGTATTTGCTTGGTATTGGTGATGATATGGCTTCATTCGGAGCAATCACTATGGTTGCTATGTTCGAAGTATATTACAAAGCAGGTTTTACTGCTATTTGGTGGCAAAATATGATTTTACCTGTTACGGTAATTCTTGCAATGACCGGATTTATTCAGTACCGATATCGAGAAACAAAGGCAATGACTATGGGGCAATTTTTTGAAATGCGTTATAGCCGTAAGTTTAGAACCTTTGCAGGATTGTTGGCATTTTTTGCCGGTATAATTAATTTTGCAATTTTCCCTTCTGTTGGTGCAAGATTTTTTCAATATTTTATGGGTTTGCCGACAAATAATTTTATAACTATTGGTGCATTACAAATAGATGTAGTTTATTTAATTTTATTGGTAACACTTATTTCTATTTCTCTAGCATTTACACTTATTGGCGGACAAATTGCTGTAATGGTTACGGATTTTATACAAGGAACTTTTCTCAATATAATTTTTGTTATAATTGGTTTTTATATTCTTTTTACTTTCGGCTGGGAGCAAATAAGTTCAGCACTTCTTTCGGCACCTCATAACGCATCAATGATAAACCCTATGAGTTCCGGAGATGTTGATAATTTTAATATTAGTTTCTTTTTAATCATGGCATTCGGATTTATTTATAACTTTATGGCATGGCAAGGAGGACAAGGGTATTATGGAGCGGCACGTTCACCGCATGAAGCCCGAATGGGCAGAGTTGTTAGCAAGCTCCGTTCAACAACTCAAAACTTTCCTCTTGTTTTATTAGCAATTGCAGCATTTACACTTTTGCATAATGTAGATTTTTCCGCTCAAGCAGCTAAAGTAAATGTAATTCTAAATAATATTGGAAGTGAACAATTACGTTCTCAAGTGACTGTAACGGTTGCAATATCACAAATATTACCTATCGGGTTATTCGGAGTTTTTGCTGCTGTTATTTTTTCAGCTTTTGTTGCCAATCATGATACTTACCTGCATTCTTGGGGCGTTATATTTATTCAAGATGTTTTAATTCCCATAAGACAAATAGTTTTCAAAAATAGTGAACCTCTTTCTCCTAAAGAACATATGCGTTGGTTACGTACTTCTATAGTTGGAGTAGCAATTTTTATTTTTATTTTCAGTCTGTTATTTGAAGTTAAACAAGATATTTTAATGTTCTTTGCATTGACGGGTTCTGTTTTTCTTAGTTGGGCAGGTTCTGTAATAATTGGCGGGCTTTATTGGAAATACGGCAATACAAAAGGTGCTTGGGCAGCTGCCATTGTTGGTCTAACTTTAGCAATTATAGGATGGTTTGCTATTTATCAATGGGATATAACACAATCGGTTTTACAATCAATTGGTTTGTTAAATCCCCTTGTTGATAGATGGCCAGAGTTTGCCGGTGATAAATTTCCTATAAATGCACAAATCCTTTATTTTTATTCAATGCTTATTACTATAGCCGTGTATGCTTTAGTATCGTACATTACCGGGAAAAATAATCCGTTTGATATTGAATCCATGCTAAACCGTAAAGCAATAGATAAAAATAAACCTAAAGAAAAATTTATAGATATTGTTAAATCGAATGCTAAAGAAATGTTCGGTTGGGATAAAGAATTTAGTTTTGTTGATAAAGCAATGTTTGTTTTTTCTTACGGGTACATTTTTATTTTCTTTGGAATTTTTCTTATAGGTACTATCTATGCAATGAATACGGATGTAATTGATTCGGTATGGTTAAGTTATTGGCAGTTTTATTTATGGTTTGTTGTTATCTTATCGGCAATTATTACAATCTGGTTAGCAATAGGCGGTTACAGGGATTTATTTGAAATGTTCAAAAGATTACATATTGCAAAAAGAGATGACGACGACGACGGAACAATTAAATCAAAAAAAGAAAAGTAATTTTTTTTTGGAGAGAATTAAAAATGAAAAATTATTGTAAAATTTTATTTATTATAATATTGTTAATTCCGGTTTCAATTTTCCCGAACTCATATCATGTTTCACTTATAGGAAGTGATTCAAATAACGGAAGTAAACAAAATCCGTTTAGAACTATTAAGAAAGGTGTGTCTATATTGGTTGCCGGAGATACTTTAATTGTTCACGCCGGTAATTATGGATATGAATACGATATAAGAATTAAAAATAGCGGAACGTTAAATAATCCTATAGTAGTTAAAGCGGAAAAAAAAGGTACCGTAATTCTAAACGGACCCAGAAAATCGAATGAAGTTGAGCGTGCGGATTTGGGAGAGGAAAAAGGAGCATGTTTTAACAATTTGAATATTTCTAACATTGTTATAGATGGATTTAAAATAAGCAATTACTCGGTTGGTATTGCCAATATTGGAGTTGATGGAAAACAAGAAAATATAACTATAAAAAATTGTGAGCTACATAATAACGGTTCTGATGGAGTTGAAAATTACAAAGTTAATAATGTTTTAGTTTCAAATTGTACTTTTATTTCAGATGAATTACCCGATAGACGCGGTTGGAATGCTATTCAGGATTATGGAGTAAATTTTTATTTCTGC
>JALSNL010000013.1 GCA_026987055.1 Melioribacteraceae bacterium
TTGAAGATATGATTGTTTGGAAACTCGGAAGCTTCGAAGTGTTTCGTCCGTTTAATAATGATGCCGAAATTACAGGACAAAATTATTCCTTAAATTATAAATTTCCGAATAAAAATTTAAGTTTTACAGCCGGATATACTTATTTACAACCGTTGGACAAAAACAATCACCAAACCACGCATAATAAAATAATTCCCTATCGCCCTCAACACTCTTTTAAGTCAAGTATTCAATTCGGTTATAAAAATTTTACAAGCAAAATAGATTATCGTTTTGTAAGTGAAAGATATGTTACAATTGCAAACACGGTTAGTCTTCCGTCATATCAAGTAATTGATTTAACATTATTGCAAAAAATAGATTTCGACAAACTTAAGACAACATTAATTTTTTCAGTTAACAATTTGGCAAATGAACATTACGAAATTATAAGAGGTTATCCGATACCCGGAAGAGAATTCAGAATCGGAATAAAACTAAACTATTTATAAATATTTAAATCAACAGGAGTAAACATGAAACGTATTTTATCAATAATCATTGTGCTTTTAACAATATTCATTTTAGGATGTAAAGACACTGTAGTTGATCCGCCCGCAGTAAACACGGCAAGAACTTTATACATAATGAACGGCTCGGCGGAAACACTTTCCAAAATAAATTTGGAAGACAGCACAATTGTAAAAGATATTGTAGAAACCGGAACAATTCCGAATAGAATAAAAATATACAACGATAAACTTTACATAGTGAGTTCAGGAGATGATAATATTAAAGTTGTTGACCCTAAAAACGACACGAAAATTTTACAGACAATCGGTTTGGATGCAGGTGATAATCCTTGGGATATTGTGTTTGCAAGCAATACAAAAGCTTATGTTTCAAATCTAAAAAGCAACACGGTTTCTGTTATAGATTTAAGTACGGGAAAGGTTACAAAAAAAATTACCGTCGGACAATCACCCGAAGGTCTTGTGTATAAAGACGGAAAAGTTTATGTAGCAAACACAGGTTACAACGGTTGGGGAAAACCTTATTTGCAATCTTCCGTTTCCGTTATAAGTACATCTAATGATAAAGTAATTGCAACAATTAACACTTTTATAAATTCACAAGATTTAGCCTTTGCTCCAAACGGGAAACTGCATGTAATTTCTACGGGAGATTACGCAACGGCTTTCGGCAAAATAGCCATAGTTGATATTAGCAGCGCTTCATTGGTTGATTCCGTTGTACTTGGCGGTTCGCCCGGAAACATTGTAATTACAAAAGACGGTGTTGCTTATTGTTCCGCTTGGGGAGACGGAACAAACGGTTTTATTTACAGTTACAAAACTTCGGATAAAACCGTATTGAACGACAGCAACAATCCTATTAAGGTTGGTCCTAATTTAAGCGGATTAACTTATGACGAGAAAGAAAACATTCTTTGGATTCCGTATATGAAAGAATGGGCCGGAGACGGCTTTGTACAAAAATTTGATGTAAGCAAAAATAAAATAACTTGGGTTTCGGGTGTGGTTGGCAACGGAACAAGTGCTATTGCCGTTTATGAATATGAAAAATAATATAACTTTTATTAAATAAGAATAGTGTTAAAATTTATCATTTTGAATTCCGATGTTTTCTATCGGGCTGGATGAAAAATCCTTTTTAGAAAATATTATAAATAAGAACCGGAGTAACCATCAAAAAAATAAGCTTAATATTTATAGGATTAATTTTAATAGTAGCAGGAATTATCTTTTTTGATTCCAACTCTTCCAATAGAAAAGTTGAACAAAACAAGAATGGTTACGAACGTATAATTTCTCTATCGCCAAGTACAACGGAAACATTATTTGCACTTGGCTTGGGGAATAAAATTGTGGGAAGAACACGCTTCTGTAACTATCCGCCGGAAGCAAAAAAAATACCTGAAGTTGGAGGATATGTTGATCCTAATTATGAAGCTATGATTGCACTTAAACCGGATTTGGTTATTTTGTTGCAGGAACATGAAAATGTAAAACAATATTTAAACGAATTTAAAATAAAATATCTTGAAGTAAATAATAAAACTATTGCCGATATTTTAACAACTATTAAAACCATTGGCAAAGTTTGTAAAGCCGAACCCCAAGCAAATACACTTTTACAGAAATTGAATAATAAAATTAATGTTATAAAAAAGAAGACTGAAAATTTACCAAAACCAAAAGTAATAATTTCAATTGGAAGAACACTCGGAACGGGAACAATTAAAGATGTTTACATAGCAGGTAAAAATACTTTTTATGATGAGCTGATTGCACTTGCGGGGGGAACAAATGCAATTGGCGATTCATTAAATGCTTATCCAATGCTTTCGGCGGAAGGAATCATCCATTTGAATCCGCAAATTATAATTGATTTTGTTACCGATGTTAACGGGAAAAGTTTTAATAAAGATTTGATATTAAAAGATTGGAATAGTATCAAATTTGTGGAAGCGGTAAAAAATAAAAATGTGAAAATATTCAGCAAGGATTATATTGTAATACCCGGACCAAGATTTATTTTATTGTTACAAGATTTGGCAAAAGCTATACATCCCGAAGTTAATTGGGATGAATAAACCGAATCTCATTTTTATAAAAGAGAAGAAGGTAAAAAAATGCATTCTTAAAAAAAAAGATGCTATTTAATATTTATATTGAAAACAAATGAATAAAGTTTTATTCGACATACAAAATCTTAATTTTTCTTTTGGCAAAAAAGAGATACTAAAATCTTTATCGCTAAAAATTTACGAAGGAGATTATCTTTCAATCATTGGTCCAAACGGCAGCGGCAAAACAACTTTAATTAAATGTTTAACCGGAATTTTAACCGTACCAAATAAAAAAATATTTTTTAAAAACATTCCCATAGAAAATATCACTCAAAAAAAATTAGCATCGCAGATAAGTTATGTGCCGCAAGTAAACGAACAATCATTTCCGTTTACTGCAAAAGAATTTTTAATGCTGGCACGCTATCCGCATTTAAGCCGTTTTACCTCCGTAACGCAAAAAGATAAAACAGCAGTTGAAAAAGCTTTTGAAATTACCGGGACAAAAGAATTTGCAAACAGACAATTAAACACATTAAGCGGTGGCGAAAAACAAATGATTTTTATTGCGGCAGCTTTAGCTCAAGGCGGTGAAATTATTTTGCTTGATGAACCGGCTACGTTTCTTGATCCGAAACATGAAGAAAAAATTTATAAAATTTTAAAATCCATACATCAAAACGAAAACAAAACCATTGTTACAATTACACACAACATTAACAGTGCCATACTTTTCAGTAATAAAATTGCATTACTTAAAAACGGAGAAATTTGTTATTACGGCAACTCTAACAAAATTACGGAAGATAACATTTTAGAAAAAGCTTACGGCAAAAAATTCACATTCATTAAACACCCGTTCAGTCAAAAGACAATAATTGTTCCGGAGGAAGTTTAATGAAAAAAAATAAGAAAATAATACTTTTACTTTTTTTACTTTTTGCGGTTGCAGTTATTTTGGTTTCACCTTTTATCGGAATGGAAAATATTTCATTAGACACAATATTAAATTTTAATCAATCTAATATTAAAACGGATATATTTTGGCGTATCAGAATTCCGCGTGTATTAATTGCTTTTATTGTCGGTTCAACACTTGCTATAGGCGGAATGACATTTCAAGCAATGTTTCGTAATTCTCTAGCTACTCCCTTTACGCTTGGTGTTTCCAGCGGTGCGGCTTTTGGTGCCGCTCTTTATGTTAAGCTTGGTTTCCTTTTTACATTAGTCGGTATTACCGGACAAACTATATTTGCATTTGCCGGAGCATTGCTTTCCATTATAATTATTTACTTGTTATCAAAAATTAAAAAAGGTTTTTCCGTAGGAACAATGTTGCTTGCCGGTGTTGCCATAAATTTTTTCTTTTCAAGTTTTATTTTATTCATTCAGTATATAAGCGATTTTACTCATTCGTTTAGAATTATCCGCTGGTTAATGGGTGGTTTTGAAATTGTAGGATATTCCGAAATATATAATACACTTCCCTTTATAATTATCGGAACAATAATAATTATTTTTCTTTCTACCGAACTTAACTTGCTTACACTCGGAGAAGATATTGCTATCAGCAGAGGAGTTAATGTTAAAAAGATAAAAAATATTCTCTTCCTCGCAACATCGTTAATGGTTGGTGCTGTAATTTCCGTTGTTGGTCCAATTGGTTTTGTAGGAATGATGATACCGCATATTTCTAGATTGATTATTGGTGCAGACCATCGTTACCTTGTTGTGTTAAATATTATTTTCGGAGGTGCTTTTCTTGTTTTATGCGATACACTTTCACGAACTTTAATTGCTCCTGCTGAAATTCCCGTTGGTGTTATTACGGCATTACTTGGCGGACCGTTTTTCATTTGGCTTTTAATAAAAAGCTCTAATAGTAATACTACTTTATAAATTATGGAGATTCATTTGAAAGGATACATACACGTTTATACAGGTAACGGAAAAGGGAAAACTACAGCGGCATTCGGCTTGGCATTGCGTGCCGCCGGTGCCGGCTTAAAAATTTACATTGCTCAATTTGTTAAAGGAATGAAATACAGTGAACTTAATTCTATAGAAAGGTTCAACGACTTAATTACTCTTAAACAATACGGACGTAATTGTTTTATTAAAAAAAATCCCGAACAAGAAGATATAGATATTGCACAAAAAGGATTTGAAGAAGTTAAAAAGATAATTCATTCCGGCAAATTTAATATTGTAATTTTAGATGAAATTAACATCGCCGTTTTTTACAATCTTATTGACGAAAAAGATGTTCTGGAACTTATGCAAAACAAACCCGAACAAGTTGAACTTATTATTACAGGAAGATATGCAACCCCGAATATAATTGAACTTGCAGATTTGGTAACGGAAATGAAAGAACTAAAACACTATTATCAAAAAGGTGTAAAGGCAAGAGCCGGAATTGAAAGATAAGTAAGTACAAATATAGATTCCTATCTTTCTTGAAGATAGAACCACTTTGTAAAGCTTTTATTCGTAGTATTTCATGAACATTAAAAACATCCATATTCTTTTGGATTTGATACAACAAAAAGGTATCAACTTATATTAAATAAAAAATTATGTCCTTAAAAAATAAATTCCCTTTTCGCATCGGTACATCATCCTATATTATTCCGGATGATATTATTCCGAATATAAAATATCTTGCTAACCAAGTTGATGATATAGAAATCCTTCTTTTTGAATCCGATGAAATTTCCAATCTGCCAAGTAAAAATATCATTGAAGAAATGATTCAACTTGCAAAGGATAATAATTTAACTTACAACATTCACCTTCCTGTAGATATTGCTCTCGGTTCAACCAATAAACAAATTAGGAAAAGCTCTGTTCAAAAATGTTTGCGCGTAATTGATTTAATGCAGGCTGTAAATCCGCTTGCGTACATTTTACATTTAACAGGGAACCCTGATATTATGGGTAAAGGTACAACCGAATCAATTAAAGATTGGCTTCCTTTTTTAGAGGAATCACTCTTGGAAATAGAGCAAAGCGGAATGAATATGAATTTACTTTCCGTAGAAACATTGAGCTATCCTTTTAATTATTTAGATGAGCTAATAAACAAGTTTAATCTTTCCGTCTGTCTGGATATCGGGCATTTATTAATATACGGATATTCTTTGGAAGAACATTTAACAAAGTATTTAGATAAAACAAAAGTAATCCATCTACACGGAACTACTGACGGAAAA
>JALSNL010000014.1 GCA_026987055.1 Melioribacteraceae bacterium
CGTATTTCAAGTAAATCTGCGTGGTCCAAACCTTCTTTAATACCATGATAAAAAACTTGCTCGGCATCTTGCGGACCAATTGTTTCCCAAAGTCGTTTAAAACTTGTTATATAATTTTCGGGTGCTGCCGCTTTTATTCTACTATCGAATGCAGCAATGTACGATGATTGTGTTCCACCACCGGAGCGCCCCGTTATTCCAATTCTTTCAGGGTCAACTTCCGGACGTGTTAACAAATAATCAACCGCCCGTATTCCATCCCAAATCATATACTTTGCTAAAGATGTTCCCGTTAAAAAACATTGTGTTCCTTCGTAGGAATGTTCGCTTGTGCAACCTCCTATTACAGATTTACCTAATTCGGAATTATAGTATTGCATCCTCTCGCCTTGGCTAACCGGATCAAAATTAAATACTATAAAACCTTTATTTGCAAGATTCATACAAACTTGTTGATATATTTCGGTCTTTATTCCAAGTATTGAATGTCCGCATGTATAGATTATTGCCGGCCTTTTTCCCGTAATATTATTCGGGATGTACATTGCTGCCGTAACATAAAACTTTGGTTGCGATTCAAATATTATTTTTTCTATCCGGAAATTTTCCTTCTTTACAATGCCTACTACTTTGGCATTCAACGGAGTTTTCCGTGGGAACTTCCCAATTACTTTAGAGAAAAGTTTTCTTACTTTTGCTTGACGAATTTTCCAATCGTTCTCTGTTTTTAATTTGGATATTTCTTCTTCTCTCTTATCCAAGAACTTATGAGCAGCGTTAGAATAGAAATGATATAATGAATTTTCAACATCGGAAAATTGTATCCAACGGTTAAGAACACTTAAATCTTGTTCTTGTGCATTTGTTATTATAGTTATTGATGCTAATATTAGCAGCAGGAATAATCTTTTCATTTTTACATCCTTCTAAAATAATAAGAACCTATATTGGAATATTTTCGTTAATAAAATCGGAAGAGAAAACAGTTTCACCTTTAACAATTGTTTCTTTAATAACAACTCTATTATTTTCAATTGTAAATAAAATTAAATCGGCACGTTTATTTTTGGCAATCTCTCCTATATTATTAAAGCTATAAAGCTTAGTAGGATTTTTTGTTGCCATATCTATTGCATCGGTAATAGAACAACCGGTAAATTTCATTATATTATTAACACCATGAATAAGCGGCAACGAAGCTCCGGCGAAACATTGTTCCTCGACTAAATTAATTATTCCTTCCGGCGTTAATTCCACTTCCTTTCCGTCCCATTCATAAATTCCGGCAGGTAACCCTGCAAGTTTTGTAATATCGGATGTTAAAATTATCCTTTCTTTTCCTTTTGCTCGTAAAAATACTTTTACCTGATTGGGCTTAAGATGAAATCCGTCAACAATAATACTTGCCATTAATCTATCCTCGGCAAGTTGACTCCAAAAAGGATTTTCGAACCGGTTGATTGTATTTGCACAACCGTTTCCTAAATGTGTTACAGTACTTGCACCGGCATCAACAGCTTTTTTAATTATTTCCGAAGAAGCATTGTGATGTCCCAAAGCAACAACAATATTATTTTCAACACATTTTTTTATAAACTCAATAGCACCGTCAAGTTCCGGAGCAACTGTAATATGAATAATTTTCCCTTCGGCAGCTTCGTTAATTTTTTGAAACTCATCCCAATTTGGTAAACGAATATCTTCGGTTGTATGAGCACCACGATAACCATATTCAGGTGAAATATATGGACCTTCAAGATGGAAGCCGGGTATTGACATAGAAATTTCCTGATGCTTACTTGCTTCAGCCAGATTAGCAAATGCTTTAAGCAACACATCATTTGGAGCCGTTATGATTGTAGGTAAAAATGTAGTTGTTCCTGTTTTCCGCAAGCCTCTTACTACCATTAACATTTTTTCGGTTGTTAATGTTGTCTCAGTAAAATCAACACCCAAATAACCATTTAGTTGATTATCAAAAAGTCCGGGTGCAACATAAAAACCATTTGATTCTTCAGAGAAGTTATCTAAAGAATTAATTCCTGTTATGTATCCGTTATCAATTTCAATTGAAACAGGTTTTTCATTCGAGTATAATAAAGCTTCTATTTTTTTCATTTTTATTTAACCTTCGGTAATAATTACTTAATTATTTATATCATATTTAATTTATTCGGAATATTTCTTCCACTACTAAAATCGTGGATTAATTTTACGGTATTTGCATAATTCCCCATGCCAGAAGGATTAAAGCACCAACAAAAATCCAAGCATAAAAGAATCCGGAAATATCTTCGCGATATCTTTGCCAAAAATTTTCCCAACGCTTTTTTGTAAACCATGTTGATACATCAACTAATATTAATGCTTGTCCGTATTTTGAAGCTAAAGGTTTTTTACCGTTTTCCATTTTACCTTCATCGGATAACTTTTCCAGATTTTCAAAAAATTCATCTATCCTTTTGCTATCCTCCGGTTTAGTTAAAAGACTAACAATAAAAAAGAATGCAAATCCGGCTAACATTGCCCATCCAAACAAATCGGGGAGCCAATCGTAAACTATTTCCAATTTACCGGATGCTTGGTAGTTCAAAATGTAGTACACAATAAAAGCAACAGTAACCCCTACAAAAGCACCATACCGGTTTGCGCGTTTCCACAAAATACCTCCAAAAACCATAATTCCCATAAATGCAGCAATGGTTTCAATAAACAGAAAAGCATACAAAACACTATCCACATAAAAAGCAAAAGCAACACCCGCTAAGGTTAACACCAAGCTGGATATTCTTCCCATTAAAAGAAGTTGTTTATCAGTAGGATTTGTATTTATAAATTCTTGGTAAAAATTCTTTGCAAATAATGCTCCTGTATTAACCATAGAGTTTGAAGCCGACGACATATTTGCCGCAAGAATTGATGCGACCATTAAACCGGTAAGTCCGGGAAACAAAAGTACGCGGGTTGCATATCCGAAAGCCATTTCAGGGTCTGTTAAACTTTTTCCGCTTTGCACAATTAGAGCAGCAACTATTAAACCGGTTATTGCCCAACCTATAGTAACGGTTCGTTTAACAAAAGAACCGTAAGTTTGACCAATACGTCCGTCTCTTTCCGTATTTCCTGTTGCGCACATAGAAACCATGTGCGGTTGAGCCGTTATTCCAATCACTCCATTTACGGCAAGCATTATAATAGTAAAAAAAGTTACTCCGGTTGAAGCATTATATAAATCAAAGAAATTTTCAGGAAGACTTGCCCTCATTCCGGTAAAGCCTCCAACTTCCGATAATCCCATTGGAATGAGCATTACGGAAAGAATAATAATCATAAATGACTGAATAAATGTTGCATAAGCAGAGGCTACCATTCCACCAAAAAAACTGTAAATAATAAATGCTGCCGTCATCCCTATAATTACTCCATCGGGTGAAATCATATTATCAGTGGCAACTGCAATAACTTTACCGGCACCTTTCAACATTGCACCTTGTCCGAAGGTAAAGAACATAATTGCAAAAGTTGAATAAAAAAGAGCCATTTTTTTACCATATCTGCTTTCAACTATTTCGCCTACTGTTGTTTTCTCACTACGTCTATACCACGGAGCTATTAACCAATAGAAAGGAGTGATTACCATATTTTTCCATTGATACCAAATTGATGCAAAACCCATTTGAAAACTTGCGCCGGTTTGAGCAACAAAATTTTCGGCTTGTGTGCCAGCACCAAAAGCTTGTCCCATCATTATCCATTTATTAAATTTACGTTCGCCCCTAAAATATCCGTCACTATTTTTTACTTTTTTTGTCAGCCACAATCCGTAACCTGTAATGCCAACAAAATATCCGATCACTATCAAAATATCCAACCAATTAAATCCACTATCCATATATTTATATTTACCTTATTTTTAATTATTTATAATATAAAATGTAAAACTCTTTCTCCTAATCACACTTTATACTTTCAAGAATAATTTATTTTTATATAAGAAATACAGAAACAACCATACTAATACTACCGAACTAAAAGAATCTAAAACAAGAACCCATTCTTTAGAAATAAAATTGCCGTAGAAACCCGAAAACAATTCATGTGCGGTATATTTAAAATCAATAAACCGATATGCCAAATAAATTGCCAAAGAATTTAACCCTATCACTTTAAAAAAGAATGCCCATTTAGTATATTTTTTAACATCTACTAACCAATAAAAAAGAGTCATTGCCAAAAAAGATGCACCGCTTGTTACAAGAATAAAAGAACTTGTCCACATCTTTTTCATTATTGGGAAGTGCAAACCCCAAATTAAACCAATCGCTAATAGAGAAACACCAATTATCGACATAAGTTTTATTTTTTGTGAGGAAGAACTATCACTATTTCTCAATATATCGCCTGCCCATGCTCCCAAAACAGTTATGGTAAACGAAGGTAAAAATGTAGCCATTGCATTTTCGTCATACACACCGTTTATTAAACGTCCCGGCATAATAGTTCTGTCAATCCAACCGGCAAAATTACCTTCCATACTTAAATTACCTGCACCAAAACCGGGCACCGGAATTAAAAACATAGCCGCATAATAGCCCAATAAAATTCCGGCAACCCACAACAATCTTTTTTGCCATGAATAATTGAGGTACAGAATGGTAGTTAGAAAAGTAGCCATCCCAATTCGTCCTAACACACTTGAATATCTAATATGTGCCGGGTCAAAAATGTTTACCGGACTATTTTTATAGATAAGTCCTAAAAACATTAAAAGGATCATTCGGTTAAATGCTTTTTTATATATTGCTTTATTTGATGCCCCTTTACGTATTTGACTATTAACCGAAAACACTAAAGAAATTCCTGAAATAAATAAGAAAAGAGGGAAAATAAAATCGAAAAAAGTAACCGGTTCAAGCCACTCGGGATGTTCCATATTATAAGCTAATGTATTTAACCAACTATAATTAGTTAAATTGTGCATATAATATATAAACGCTCCACCACCGGATATCATAAGCATATCCGCACCACGTAAGGCATCTAATGAATCAAGTCTCTTATTCTTTGTATTTGAGGTATCCATAAATAGTTTTATTTCCAATTCCATCTATTTGGGAATTTTACCATATCATCAATATTTATAACTTTTCCGGTTTCAATAGATTCGCGTGCGGCAATACCAATTAAACTTGCAAGAACACCAGCTCTACTACCTGCATGCTTCTTTAAAGGATCTTTAAACCCTTTATCAAATATCATTGCTCTTATTTCGTTATCTGCTCCGCCGTGAACACCCGGATCATCATAAACTAACCAAGTTTTTGTTTTACCGAAACTTTCCGTTAATCTAAATTCATAAGTTGCGGGAACATCCCAAGGTTGTCTTTTATGAAATTCTACATCTAATCTTGCTTTATCGCCATTAATTACCATTTTCTGTGCTTCGTAAGGCATAAAAGAATCCATTGAATAGGACATTGCAACACCGTTTTTATATTTTACGTTTACTTGCATTGTATCGTAAATATCAATATCATTATCAAATACACAGCCATCTCGTAGATATCCGTCCACATCTTCATTATCAACATAAAGTTCTTTAAGTGTTTTATTCTTCATAATATCCATATAAAACTGACATTTTTTTGTAAAATTGCAATCACGGCAATTTCGCCCTCTAAAATCGCTGTTCTTTCCGTAAAAACTTAAATCGCCAAATGCGTGAACAGTTTCAGGCTCCGTATCCAATATCCAATTCATTTTATCAAAATGATGAGAGGCT
>JALSNL010000015.1 GCA_026987055.1 Melioribacteraceae bacterium
TTGGCATGCATTCCGTCTGTTCCGGCAAGTAAAGGAATGTCAATAGGCATGCTCTCCATTTTTGTTATTCCAACGGAATTATTCATATTAGAATCAATATTAATTGCAATTGCACTTTTGTATTTTTCAATTATCTTAAGTTCTTTTCCGGTTAAATGTATTGCATGCGAGAGAATACTTTTTTCATTTAGCAAATTATATTTTCGTAATCTGGCTAAAGGCAACATACCGGTTTTTGCTTTTGTTATTTTTCTATCCAAAGGATCTTCGCAAAGGTGAATGTGAATTCCCATTTCATATTCGTTAACAAATTCGGATACGGCTTTAAGCGTGCTATCATTAAGCGTAAACGATGCATGAAGGCCGAACATACTTTTTGTGTCTTGTCCGGTATAGTTTAAGAAAAATTCTTCATTCTCTACCAAACCTTTTTGAGAAAGTTTTTTATTGTTTCTATCCGTTGTTTCAAAAGCAAGTACACTTCTCAGTTTATTTTTCTTTAATACTTTTGCAATTTTAATTAAACTACCTTCGGCATTATTCGGAGATGAATGATGATCAAAAATATATGTAACTCCGTTTTTTATAGATTCTATTGATGCCATTTGTGCCGAAGCTTCTATCATTTCCATATCCAGCTTTCTATCTAATTTCCACCAAAGGTTTTTAAGAATGTTTTGGAAGTTATTCATCTCACCTTTGATAGGAAGCCCTTTGGCAAGTCGTGAATAAATATGATCATGAAAATTTACAAAAGGAATTGTAATTACTCGCCCTGCGGCATCAATGATATTTTTTGATTTACTTTTAGCAGCGCTTCTTTTAGTAGTAAATTTTTGCGGGTAGATTTCTTTAATAATTCCGTCTTCAAAAAGTATATCTCCGTAAACGGGTTTTACATTCTTATTCTTAATTGTGCAAATCCATGCATTTGTTATTTTCATATTACCTCTTAAACATAGGAACGCTGATTTTTATGATAATTATGATTTATTATGATGTTAATTTTAAAATAGATTTGAATAAAATTAACTTTTATGATTTAATAAATTTTCCGTAACCGATATTCTCTTCCTTTTCACCTTCTTTATTCATAATTACTTTACCTCTTAAAAATGTTTTTACAACTACGGAATTGAATGTAACATTTTCAAAAGGTGTGTATTTACCTTTGCTGTGCATTTCTTCGGCAATTACTTTTTTACTATCCCATAAATTTATCAACGCAAAATCCGCATCAAAATCTTTTTCTATTCTACCTTTTGATTTAAGATTAAAGTATTCCGCAGCATTTGTAGAAAGCAATTCAATTGTTTTTTGTAACGATATTTTCCCTTTCAAAAATCCTTCCGAAAACAAAAACGGTACTCGATGTTCTACACCGGGAATTCCTCCGTAAACTTTCCAAAAGTTATCTGCTATTTTTTCTTTATCGGGAACAGTTCCGGCATGATCTGTTGTAACAAAAGATATGCTTCCATCCGCCAAACCTTGCCATAAGGCATCTTTATCTTTTTGTAATTTTACCGGTGGTGCGGTTTTCAGATAATTTCCAATTTTTTCGTTTTCAAAATCTTTTTGTGTAAAGTATAAATAATGCGGACAAGTTTCCGTTGTAATTTTTATTCCTTTTTGTCCGGCGCGTTTTATTTTTTCCAATCCCAATTGCGAACTTAGGTGAACGATATGTGTTTTAACATCAATATTATTAACTGCTTTCAATACATTTTCAATTGCAGTTGCTTCTGCTTCGGAACTTCTTGCTTGGCAATAGTGTTGCCACTTATTTTGGTTATTTGCTATAAATTCATTTTTCTTTGTCAAAACCATAAATTTATCTTCAGCATGCACGCCCATTGGTTTTCCGGTTGGTGCAATTGCTTTTGCGGCTTCCGTAATTCGTTCATAAGTCAAATCCGTAAATGTATCCATTCCGCTAATTACATAAACCTTAAACCCTGCAACACCAAGTTCCGATAATTCTCTTACTTGCTCTTCTATTGGAATTGTTTTGCAAAAATCATTTCCTCTAACGCCGCCCCAAAAAGCAAAATCGACCAGACTTCTTTTTTGAACCGCATTTAATTTATATTCAAAATTTTTTTTATTGGTAACCGGAGGAAGCGATGTACATGGCATATCAATAATTGTTGTTACTCCGCCATAAGCTGCCGCAGTAGTTCCATGTTCGAAGTCGTCACGGAATTCAAAACCCGGAGTATCAAAATGCACATGAGGATCAATTGCTCCGGGAATAAGTAAATTGAATTTTCCGTCTATTATATTTATACCTTGCGAAAATTTTTTAGGCGATATTTCGCGGATAAGTTTTTCTTTTACGTCTTGTTCTTTTAATTCATCCCAATCAAACTCAATATTTCCAAGTTTCTCAATCTTCTCAATCTTATCGGAAAAATAAATAATTGCGGGAAAAAGTTTATTACCGTTAGAATTTATAAATACATTTTTAATTATTTTAGTTTCATTATCCATTGGAATGATAATTAAATTTCTATGTTTGTTTTAGCGTTAAATTCTTCAATCAGTTTATCCCAAGTTTTGGCAATGTTAAAACGTTCGTCCCAATAATTTTCATCATACCATTGAGCGTTTAATTCTTCAACGGTTTTACCTTGTTGTTCTACCCAAGTAAAATATTTTAGATTGTGTACTGCTTTCTTTTCGTAATAACCAAGCTCTTTGAAGTAATCGATGCTTTGTTGTTCAACTCTTGCATTCCAATCTATTTCCGCTTGTTGCGTTGTGTATTCACCTTTTGCATCGGTCATTTCAATTAATCTTGATTGATACATATCAGCAGAATCGGTAAAGATTGTGAAGACTATATCATTTTCATTCATCTCGTAATATTTTGCAGTTTTAATTGAACTCAACAAATTTGCAATTGAAGAAATACCAAGATATGGCAATTTTTCTATTACGTTTTTATCCACACCGTTCTTAGCTAACCATTCATGTCCGTTTGGTTCGTTAAATAATCTTAAAACACGCATCGGGTCTTCATCGTCAATGGCCACGGCAGCATCCGTATTTTTCACATTATGTACCCAAGGAATATGTTTATCTCCAATTCCTTCAATTCTATGTCCGCCAAAACCATTCATTAAAATAGTAGGACATTGCAAAGCTTCGGAAGCAACAACTTTTATTTGCGGATTTACTTTACGCAAATAATCTCCGGCTCCAATAGTTCCTGCCGAACCGGTTGCACTAACATAAGCACTTAATCTTGAGTTTTCATTTTTAAGTTTGTTAAATAATTTTTCAATTGTATAACCTGTAACTTCGTAATGCCAAATAGGATTACCGAATTGATCGAACTGGTTAAAGATTAAATATTCATCACTTTCGGCTTCAAGCTCGTGACATTTATCATAAATTTCTTTTACATTACTTTCGCATCCGGGTGTTGCATAAACTTCATCGGCTCTTTCGCGCAGCCAATCAAATCTTTCGTTACTCATTTCTTCCGGCAAAATTGCAACGGAATGAACGGAAAGAAGATTGGAATTAAAAACTCCGCCTCTGCAATAATTTCCCGTTGAAGGCCAAACGGCTTTATGGTATTCAGGATTGAACTTACCCGTTACCATGTAAGGAGCTAAACATCCGTAAGTTGCTCCCACTTTATGCGCTCCGGTAGGGAAAAATTTTCCGACTAATCCGATTACACGTGCTTTAATTCCCGTTATTTCTTTAGGGATTTCCAGATAATTTATATCCCCTATTTCTCCGTTAACAGGATTGTTACACCAATTTATTCTAAATAAATTAAGCGGATGTGTTGCTTGAATATCTATGTTATGTAACTCTTTTTGAATTTTATCCGGTATTGTTTCAGGATGTTTTAGTTGGTTAAATGTAGGTAAAATTATTTTTTGTGCTTTGCATCTTTCAATTGTTTTGTTTAGGTAGTCTTGGTTTTCAATATTCCATTTCCACATATTTCCCTCAATAATATTTATCAAAAATAAACTATAAATATACATTTTTTTGAATTAACAGATAAGAATATTTATATAAAATACTATATGTGTAATCATTATTTGAAATTTTTAAATATTTTATATTTGTAATATATTATAAATATCCCTATTTTTAATAAGAATAATTATTCTTATTATCCTTTATTCATTTACATATATTTCCAACTTATATAAGGAGGATGTTTATGCTCTCAAAATCACAAGCCAAATTATTTTTCCTTGGTGGAACGGTTTTCTTCCTATTGATATTTTTAGGACTAACTGTGGACACCTTGGTTAACGGAATTCCAAAACAAACTCACGCAGATCAAATTACAGATCAAGTACGATTAGGCCGTGAACTTTGGGATTCAAATAATTGTATGGGATGTCATACAATTATGGGTGAAGGAGCTTATTATGCCCCTGAACTAACAAAAGTTTATGAACGAAGAGGTCCCGACTATATTAAAACTGCCTTAAATTTCCCAGGTGGTTGGGCTCCTCATGGACGCAGAATGGTTCAATACAATTTTACTGAAAAAGAAAAAGATGGTATTGTTGCCTTTTTCAAATGGGTTGGAAATGTTGACCTAAATGGTTTCCCACCTAAACCTTCTATTAACTTACAACAAAATTAGGGTGAAATTATGAAATTTAAATCACAAAAAATAGCTTATTATTTCTTTGCCCTAAGTATGATTCTTGTTTTACTGCAAATTACTTACGGCTTTATTATGGCCTTTGCTCACATGGGTTATGATGGTCTTCATAGTATAATTCCTTTTAATGCTGCTACTGCAACTCATAAAAATTTATTGGTAGTTTGGTTACTTTCCGGTTTTATGGGAGCAGCGTATTTTATTATTCCCGATGAATCTGATAACGAATTATTTTCAGTTCCTTTAGCACTAATTCAATTTTGGAGTTTTGCAATTGTTGGAGTTATTGCCGTTGCCGGTTTCCACATGGGCTGGTTTGAAGGTAGAAAATTTTTGGAAATTCCCCGCCCTTTGGATTGGCTTGTTGCAATTAATGTAATTGTATTTTTAGCAAATATAGTTCTAACACTTTATAAAGGGAAGAAACGCACAACTACATCTATGGTTTTAACTGCCGGACTCATTTTTGTTGCTTTGCTTTACTTACCCGGAATGATCTGGTTTGATAACCATTCCGTAGATTCTTTCTTCCGCTGGTGGGTTGTTCATCTTTGGGTAGAAGGCGTTTGGGAACTTGTTATGGGCGGCATTCTTGCTTATCTATTAATAAAGCTTACCGGCGTTGATAGAGAAGTTATTGAAAAATGGTTATATGTAATTGTAGGTTTAACTTTTCTTTCAGGTATTTTAGGAACCGGTCATCACTATTATTATACCGGCGTTCCTAAATATTGGTTAATTATCGGTGGTATTTTTTCTTCTTTAGAACCACTTGCATTTTTGGGTATGACTTTGTTTGCAATTAATATGTATAAAAAAGGTAATAAAAAACACCCAAATAAATTAGCTATTTTCTGGACTCTTAATTCCGCAATTGTTTCTTTCTTGGGAGCAGGATTATTAGGTTTAGCGCACACTTTACCAGGTGTTAACTTATATACACATGGAACTTTAATAACAGCAATGCACGGTCATTTAGCTTTTTGGGGTGCTTATGCTTCTATTGTTCTGGCTGTTATTAGTTATGCAATGCCTTTAATTACCGGAAGAAAAATTTATGATAATGCTATCGGACATCTGGCTTTCTGGTTTGCCAATGTTGGTATTATTGGTATGACTGCAGCTTTTGCT
>JALSNL010000016.1 GCA_026987055.1 Melioribacteraceae bacterium
AATTGGTAATGTAAACTTAAATGAAATTTCCCAACAAACATTAAGTGAAATCATTGCCGTTGCTCCGCAGAATACACATTTGTTTAATTTATCAATTAAAGAAAATTTCCGGTTTGCCAAAGCAGATGCTACGGATGAACAAATAATTGAAGCGGCAAAAAAAGCTCATATCCATAGTTTTATTGATACCCTGCCGAATAAGTATGATGAATTAATCGGCGAGCAAGGCTTAAAAATTAGCGGCGGACAACGCCAAAGAATTTCAATTGCCAGAGCTATTTTAAAAGACTCTCCAATAATTATTTTTGACGAACCAACATCAGACCTTGATGCAATTACAGAAGCTAAATTATTAGATACGCTTTATAAACTGGCTAAGACAAAAACAGTTTTAATTATAACTCACCGTTTGGTTCATCTTGATAAAGTTGATAATATTGTTGTAATGAATAAAGGTAAAATACTTGAAAGCGGGAGCCATTTTGAATTAGTAAAATCAAATGGTTTTTACAAAAAACTTTTGGATTCTCAAAACAGCTTGGTTGCTTAAAATCAATAACTGATGTTAACTAAAACTGTCTCCTAAAAAAGAAGGTAGGGATTCTCCGTGACAAATATAGAAGCTCAATATTATTTATTGTTAAACCGGCAGTAATACTTTGAACAAAGCTTTCTTTTGGTTTATTTGTTTTACTTTTATAACTCTTTGATAAAAAATGAATATATTTCGTACTCATTTTATAAAGGTTTTTTTGATTTGATAAATAAATTTGCACCTGTTTTTATTATTCTGGCAGCTATTCTTTGGGGAATTGACGGAATTGTATTAAGACCTTCGTTAAACACATTACCGGTTACAATTGTTGTGTTTATTGAAAGCATCATTGTTTCTGTTTATCTGTTCCCTATTCTGCTAAAAGACTTTGCCATTCTGAAAAAATTCGACTTATACGATTGGCTTTCCTTTATTGGCGTTGCTATATTTGGCGGTGTAATTGGTATTTTGGCAATTACCAAAGCACTTTTTTATGTCAATTATGTAAATCTTTCCATTGTTATTTTAATTCAAAAATTACAACCGATTTTTGCTATTCTATTTGCAATTATTTTATTAAAAGAAAAACTACAAAAAGAATTTCTTCTTTGGGCTGCTCTTGCAATTTCCGGAGCTTACATAATGGCTTTTGGATTTACCATTCCCGAAATATATTCCGGCGATAAAATTTTTATGGCTGCCGCTTACTCTTTATTGGCGGCTTTTAGTTTCGGATTATCAACTGTACTTAGTAAAAGAGCTTTATTGCATAGTAATTTCAAAATTGCTACTTATATCAGATATTTGCTTTCCACTATATTTATGTTTGTAATTGTTGTTTATTATAATGAACTAAATTTGGTAAACACTGTTTCACATTCGCAGACAATTACTTTTTTTCTTATAGCTTTTACTACCGGCGGACCGGCAATGTTTTTATATTATTACGGACTTAAACATACTTCCGCTTCTTCTTCTACAATTTTGGAATTAGCTTTTCCATTAACTGCTATTTTGTTAGAATATTTTTTAAGAGGAAATATTTTAAGTATTGTTCAATGGTTTGGTGTATTGATTCTTTTTGTAAGTATTACCAAAGTTAGCAAACTAAGAGGAAGTAAAAATATTTAATATCATCCGTTACAATAATAATTTTTGTACACCGGAATTATCCCCAAAAAATCTGCCTAACTTTCCAAATTACTGTTGTGGTCTTTTATTTGAGGCTCAACAATAATTTTAACCAAATTAACTTTTGTTTTTGTTGAGTGTAAAATTATAATGTCGAAATTATCAATTTTAATTTTTTCACCTCTATCCGGAATGCGACCTAATTTTGTAATGATGTATCCGCCAAGAGTTTCATATTCTCCTTCGGGAATATTTAATTCAAATTCTTCATTTATAAAATCAACTTCAACCTTGCCGCTAATTACATAAGTGTTTTCCGCAACTTTTTTACATACGTCAGGGTCTTCATCATATTCATCTTGAATTTCACCGAACATTTCTTCAATAATATCTTCAACTGTAATAAGCCCGGCTGTTCCGCCAAATTCATCAACAACAATTGTTATGGAAAGTCTTTTTTCAAGAAATTCATTCAACATATCCAAACTTCTTTTTGTTTCCGGCACAAAGTGAATTTCTCTTATTATGGATTTTAAGTCCTTTGGATTCTTAAATAAATCATACACATAAATAAATCCTTTTATATTATCCAGATTTTCTTCATAAACCGGAAGCTTTGAATAACCCGATTCCGTAAATGTTTGAATTACTTCATCAATAGTTGCATCAATGCTAACACCAATAATATCGGTACGCGGTGTCATTGTTTCGTAAACTTTTTGTTCACCCAAATCAATTATGTTTTTTATTATATCGGTGTCCTCTTCGTCAACATATCCGGCATCGGAACTTTCATCCAATAATGTGTGGATATCATCTTTATGAATGGAAGTAATTTCATCATCTTTGGTAATGTCTCTTGTACTTGTAAGTATTGTTGTTATTGATGATGCAACATGAACAAACGGAAATAATATTTTGGAAATTATCTTAAGCGGAATTGCGGAAGTAATAACAAAGCTATCTGCAAATTCTCTTGCAATATATTTTGGAATTAATTCTCCGAATAATAAAAGTACTATTGTTGAAATTACCAAAATAGACAGATTACTAAAATTATAAGCGGACAATAAAATTGCCGTTAACAACGAAGCAAAACTTATGTTTACAATATTATTTGAAATTAAAATTGTGGAAAAAAATACTTGCGGATTTTCCATAAAATAGTGAGCATATTTTGCAGCTCTTTTATTTTTTCGTGCACGCAGTTCAATCTTTAGCTTGTTGGCAACTATAAAAGCAATTTCCGATGATGAAAAAAAACCGCTTAGTAAAATTAGTGCAACCAGTCCTAAAATTTCGTATGTCATATTATTTAATGAACCTCTTGAAATTCAACATTTTTAATCTGATAAATATATTCTTTACCGCCATCCTTAAAAATAAATTCAAACTCTAACTTTTTATTTGGATTTAAATCTTTCACTAATGATAATCCGCTAATTGTGGAATATAAATATTTTTTAAAATCTTTCTTTTCTTCAACTCTTATTTTCGGTTTTACAAAATAAAGTTCTTTACCGGATTGGAACACTTTAATATATTTTAAATTTGTAGTTTTTAAGTTGTAATTATTTCCTTTTAGTAAACTTATACTGCCGGAAATTTGAAATTTTGGTTCCGTACCCGGCATTAAGTTAATCCAGCCGATATTTTTTTCTATATTTAAGTTTACTTCGTGTACTAATTTTTTCTTTTCTAATTTTTTAGTACCCGGTATTTTTACAACCTTTGTTGTTGAACAACTGCTTATTAGCAAAATTGTAAATAAGAAATATACTATTTTATTTTTTTTCATTTTAATTCTCAAATTTTATTAAAATCATTACGGTTATTAAGTTAAACAGAATACGCAACATTGTAAAACTTGATAAATATGCAAGCTTCAGTAATGTAAAACTAATCCATATTAAACCTTATAAAATAGTTATCAATTTCTTGTCTTAATTCAATACCAACTCGTTCAAAACAACCAAGCAAATCATCATAGGCACCTTTACCGCCAAGAAAATCCCAAAATTCTTCTGCAACTTTTAATTCTTGTTCCAAATCAAGCATACCGGCCATTGTCCATCTATTGTATGGTTTCGGTTCATAAGGATTATAAGGTATAGCAATTAAAGTGCTAATCTTTGCATTTGGATTTTCTGATAAAACAGTTGCTACCCATTCCAAAAGAGTTCGTTTAAATTCTTTAAAACCGCCTTTGTTTGGTTTTGCTGTTTTTATATCAATCAAATATATATTACCATCGTTACTTTCAAGATAAACATCAACTCTAGTAGGTTTAACTATTCGCATTTCTCCTTTTTGACAAACTTTACGGATTATTTCTATCTCTTCCAATTTGTCCGGTTTTTTATTCGCAGCAGTTAATTCGTCCATCATTTTCTGAATTTGATATTGAGCTTGCTCACTTATTTTTGTGCCGGATTTCATTTGAAGTTTAGCAACTTTAAATCTACTTGTAGCCAAAGAAACAGCAACAGGTTCAAAAATTGTAGTTCCAAAATTTGTATTTAATGAATGAATAAAAGAGTAAAGTGCCAGTCTATCTTTTCCTAAAAGTCTCGTATGAAATGGCATTACGGCAGGTTCAGGATTATAAGTTTTAAATCTGTTTCTCAAACTATTTCTTATAGTATCTTCAACTAATTGTATTTGTTCTTTTGTTAACGCCATTTTATTTTTTCTTTAAGTGAAATATTATTTCGGCATAAGCCGATTTGTTTTTTTCTGTTCTGTTTAAAACTGGGCGTTTGTATTGATTTACTATTTTCATTCCCGATTTTTCGGCAATAGTCGGATACATATTGTATTTATCGTTTGCAACCAGAAAAACATCATAATCATCTTGTAGATATTGTTTTGAATTGTTTAATACTTTAACGATTCCATCAATGTATGAAATTCTTGCTTCTCGTCCTTGTCCTTTATATAGTGGACCAATTTCCAATTCATCGTTTCGCTTAAAACCGAATAAATCATAAGCGTAAGCGTGTTGTTCGTGATAGTCTATCAATCCTACATACGGCGGACTTGAAAATATTCCTTTAATTTTTTGTTTTTTTACCAATTTTGCAAATTCAGGATTTTTACTTTCAAGTGCTGAAAAAATATCAATATTTCTTGCATCACCTTGCAAACATATTTGATAAGTATTTGTTCTTAATTTCTCAAATTCTTGTAATCTTTTTACAGTGTCTTTGCTATATCTTTGCCACCAAGAAAATATTGAAAACAAAGGTTTGCATATTTTCCCGTGTTTTCCGCAATAATAAGTTGATGTAACAGGCTCTTTAAGTGTTGCCAAATCGGCATGAGTTGTTGCTCTACAAGAACGAATAGTTCTACTTAAAATTATTGTGATAATTTTCTTTGTGTTAGGATTTTTAACTTTTTTTAGTTGTTCAAATGCAAAGTCAATCTCATCTTTAACCGGTTTAAGATACCATTTTTCAAGAAAGTTATTTGATTTATATTGCTTTATTTTTAAATCGTATTTTATTCTTAATTTCTCAAAAGTTTTTAAAAACTCTTGCTCTTTTTGCGGAGTATATTCTTTTTCTATAATTTCTTTATTACGTACTTTAATTTTAAACTCAGGTGAAGGGAAATATTTTTTATTAAATACATTTAATTCTTCAAGTAGTTCATTCTCAAATTGTGCATTATTATGTTGAGAAATAAAATCTTTTAAAGCATTTGTTATTCGCCTTAATTCATTGTTTAAATTTTGAAAATCTACCTTTTCGACTTTCACATTTGCAATTAGAGTGTTGAATGCAGAAATATCTATTCCTATTGCGTGCATACCTAATTCATTTGCTTGAACCATTGTTGTCCCACTTCCGGAAAACGGGTCTAAAACAATATCGCCTTTTTTAAAATAAACCTCTTTTTTAAAATCATCGGTATGATTATCAAGAAAATATTCAACAAGTTGTGGTATAAATTTTCCTTTGTACGGGTGTAATCTATGAATGTGTTTGGTTGTATCTTTTTCTTTTAAGTTATCGAATGATAACGCCCAATTTAAATCATCGCCAAGTTTTTCCCTCCAATTTGTCTCTCGTTGTCCGTTAAAACTCTTATAATAT
>JALSNL010000017.1 GCA_026987055.1 Melioribacteraceae bacterium
TCACCGTTTTTAATTTTTTTTAATATACGTTTTAGTGTTTTATTTTTAATAAAATTTTTAACTGATATTATAATCGCAAACTTATTAATGAAAAAATTCGGTTATAGATTTAACATCTTTGAAATAATATATTTGCAAATAATTTATGAAATATTGCTTATAATAAATTACATTAACGGATTATTCTCAAAAAGAAAATGGTAAATAAAAAATATACTTACTAACAAACTTAACAATTATTATGACAGCTATTTTATTACTCTCTTGTCCTGATAAAAAAGGACTAGTTGCTACAATATCAAATTTCATTCTTGAAAACAATTGGAATATTATTAACCTTGATGAACATGTTGCTACCGATGAAAAAATGTTTTTCATCAGAGTAGAATGGGAAATACCTGAAAATGATTTTAAGAAAGAAGTAATTAACTTAAAATTTGAACCTTTGGCAGAAAAAATTAATGCAACGTGGCAAATTAAATTTTCTAATGATAAAACAAGAATGGCAATTTTTGTTTCTAAATACGATCATGCTTTGCAAGATATTTTATGGAGACACAAAATAAATGAATTAAATACAGAAATTGTTGCAATAATTTCAAATCATAAAGATTTGGAAGAGTTGACTAAAATTTATAATATACCGTTTCACCACTTTCCTATTAACAAAGAAACAAAAATTTTCCAAGAGCGGAAAGAGATTGAATTATTAAAAAGTCTCGATGTTAATGTTATTGTTCTGGCAAGATATATGCAGATTCTTTCAGATAATTTTGTAACACAATTCCCTAATAAAATAATAAATATTCATCATTCGTTTTTACCCGCATTTATAGGTAGTAATCCGTACAAACAAGCTTTTGAAAGAGGTGTTAAAATGATTGGAGCAACAAGTCATTTTGTTACAAACAATTTAGACGAAGGTCCAATAATTGCACAAGATATTATAAAAATTTCTCATAGAGATTCTGTAAAAGATTTAATTAGAAAAGGTCGCGATTTGGAACGAATAGTTTTGGCAAACGCTTTGCATTATTTTCTTGAACATAGAGTTTTAACATACAAAGGGAAAACCGTAGTATTTGAATAGTGAACAATCAATTTCAATGTTTTCTAATTTTCCATAACGGAGATATTTTTTTATCGAAAGATTCATAAATATAAAAATGTTATTTTCACAAAAGCAAAAAGCTAAAACCTTCTTTTTAATGAAATCATCATTTTTATTTTTTTTGCATAACCAATAAATAAAAGTAACCGCCGATTTTAAGCCGCCATTCACACACTAAGTGCAGTACACTTATAACAACTATAAATTTACATATTAAATTTCCTACTTTGATTTAATTAAACTATAAGTTATTTTTTGGAAAACAACTATCTATATTTATATGAATTACTCTGAACTTACACAAATAGCAAAGGAAGTTAAATCGAAAGCATATTGTCCATACTCTAACTTCCATGTTGGTGCGGCATTACAAACTACAGCAGGAGAAGTTTACACCGGTGTTAATGTAGAAAATTCTTCTTACGGTTTAACAATTTGTGCTGAAAGAACAGCTGTTTTTAAAGCTGTTTCCGAAGGAGAAAAGCACTTTAAAGCAATTTCCATTGCCAGTGATTCACCGGATTTTATTACACCTTGCGGAGCTTGCCGGCAAGTATTGATGGAAATTTGCGGTAAAGATTTAGAAGTTATTTTATCAAACGGGAATAATGAAATAAGAATACTAAAATTAGAAGAACTTTTACCACTATCATTTAATAAGGATATTTTGGATTTATGATGCATTTTGCCCCACACTCAACACCTGTAGATACCGGATGGATTGAAGTAATTGCCGGTTGTATGTTTAGCGGAAAAACCGAAGAACTAATTAGAAGATTAAGAAGAGCACAAATAGCAAAGTTAAATGTAAAAGTATTTAAACCTAAAATTGATAACAGATACTCAAAAGAAAAAATTGTTTCTCATAGCGAACAATCCTTATCTTCTATAATTGTAGAAACACCACAAGAAATTTTAGAATTAGCTAAAGATGCTCAAGTTGTTGGTATTGATGAAGCTCAATTCTTTTCCAAAGATTTGGCAGATGTTTGCAATCAATTGGCTGATGAAGGGAAACGTGTTGTTGTAGCCGGTTTGGATCAAGATTATCGCGGTATTCCTTTTGAACCTATACCTCAGTTACTTGCACAAGCCGAATATATAACAAAAACATTAGCAATATGTGTTAAATGCGGTAACCCCGCCGATAGAACCCAACGAACTATTGCCACACAAGACAGAGTGCTTGTTGGTGCTTTAGATAGTTATGAAGCACGTTGCAGAAAATGTCATTACATACCGGAAGAAAAATAAATAAGGAATTACATGGAATTTGTTTCTATTTTACGCGGAATGCTGGGAATACTTTTACTTGTTGGAATAGCATATCTTTTTTCTAACAACAAAAAAAATATTAATTGGCGATTGGTAATTACAGGTTTAACAATCCAATTTTTTATTGCCATCTTTATTATTAAAGGTGAAGTTTTAGGTTCCTATTTTGCTCCGTTAGGATGGATTAAAGAAGGTTTTAAATTTGTCAGTGGTGTTTTTGTTTTAATTCTCAATTTCACAAGCGAAGGCTCAACTTTTATTTTTGGAAGTTTAGGTATTTCTCCCGGTAAAGATGGCAGCATGGGAATGTTTTTTGCTTTTCAAGTTTTACCAATCATTATATTTTTTGCAAGTTTGATGTCGGTTTTATATCATCTTGGGATTATGCAAAGAATAGTTCAAGCAATGGCTTGGTTAATGTATAAAACCATGGGGACAAGCGGCGCCGAATCTTTATCGGTATCTGCAAATATTTTTGTCGGACAAACAGAAGCCCCGCTAATGGTAAAGCCTTTTTTAAAAGGATTAACTAAAAGCGAATTATTAACTGTGATGACAGGCGGAATGGCAACTATAGCCGGTAGTGTTATGGCAGCTTATATTCAAATTCTAAGTTACGCTTTTGCAGAATCTATGCACATTGCTTTGAAAGATGCGCAATTATTATTTGCCACTCACCTTCTGGGTGCCAGTGTTATGGCTGCTCCGGCTGCTTTGGTAATTTCGAAAATTATATTTCCCGAAACAAAAGAGCCTGAAACCAGAGGAAGTGTAAAAGTGGAAATTGAAAAAACAGCTTCCAATCCTATTGAAGCTGCTGCCATTGGTGCTAGCGAAGGCGTTCAACTTGCAATTAATGTTGCTGCTATGCTTATTGCTTTTATTGCTTTAATTGCTTTGGTAAATTATATGTTACAAGGAATTGGTAATTTAGCCGGCGTAAATGGTTACCTAATAGCTCATTTCGGAAAGCCTTTAAGTCTTCAATTTATTTTAGGATATATTTTACAATACTTAGCATTTGCAATAGGTGTCCCTTGGCATAGTGCAATGGATTTCGGAAGCTTAATCGGTACAAAAGTTATTCTTAATGAATTTGTAGCCTATTCGGACATGAGTAATTTAATTAAAATTAAAGAATTAGTTGACGAAAAAACAATACTTATGGCTACTTATGCTCTTTGCGGTTTTGCCAACTTTAGTTCCATTGCCATTCAAATTGGCGGAATAAGTCCTATTGCACCTAACCAACGTGCTAATTTAGCAGAGTTAGGTTTGCGTGCTGTTTTGGCGGGAACATTGGCAACGTTGATGACAGCAACTTTAGCAGGTATTTTGTTTTCGTAATAATCTTCAATTATTTGATTTATAAAACTTGTAGAAAAAATTATTTTCATGATTAAACATAAATGCAGAGCCTATTATTAAAACTGTATTTTAATTAACTGATTCTTAAATTATACTTTTTGCTATGATAGATTTAGATTTCAAATACAAAAACTTATTAAAATATCTTGAAGAAGAAATTCCATTTAAACCGGAACTAGCTTTAATATTAGGCAGCGGACTTGGAGATTTTGCAGACAATATTAAAATAACCAAATCAATAGCAACTACCGATATTCCGGATTACCCTGCTTCTACGGTTGCCGGACATAAAGGTTTTTTGCACTTTGCCGAATTACACAACAAGAAAATTTTAATATTTCAAGGTAGAATTCATATTTACGAAGGTTATACAATTGACAAATGTATTTTGCCGGCTTTTATTTCTTATAAGCTAGGCTCTAAAAAGTTACTAGTAACAAACGCTGCCGGTGGTGTTAACATAAACTTTAATCCCGGTGATTTAATGCTTGTTACCGGATTTCTTTCACATAATATTAAAAAGGAATTATCATCACTATTCAATGTTCCTTCGGTAGAACAAAGAAAGAATATATTAAATTTGCCATCTAAGAATTTTAATAACATAATTAAAGCTGCAGCATTAGAAGAAAAGATATTTATGAAAGAAGGAACATATTGGTTTGGGAAAGGTCCTTCTTATGAAACTCCCGCCGAAATAAGAATGCAAGCAAAATTCGGTGGCGATGCTGTTGGTATGTCAACTGTACACGAAGCTGTATTTGCTGCTTTTCACGGTGTTGAAGTTGCGTCAATATCGTTAATAACAAATTATGCTGCCGGACTTGCACCGGAAAAGTTATCGCATCAAGACGTTATGGAAACGGCGGAAAAAGTTAAAGCGGATTTTGAAAGACTTGTAAAAAAAATAATTGAATTGGTTTAACCATGGATATTACTTCGGAAGAATTGGAGTTATTAAACAATTCCAATTTTATTTTCACTAAAATAAAAGCTCAAGAAAAAATTTATTCGTTATTACAAAACACCCGTACTGAAATTAATACTTTCTTTCAAAACTCAAATTTTTTATTCCATCAAAAATTGAAAATCAGTGAATTTGATAAAATTTCCAAAGGAGAAAAATATCTAAATCTACCTTATATGATTCTTGATAGTCCTGCATATTTTTCAAAAAATAATATTTTTGATTATAGAACAATGTTCCTTTGGGCTAATTTCTTTAGTTTTTCACTCCATTTACAAGGTTTATTTTTAGATTACTATAAACATAAACTACTTAATAATTTCGATAATTTGCTAAATAAAAATATATACATTTCGGTTTCTGATTCGCCATGGGAATATCTTTATAATAAAAATAATTATGTTTTAGTTAGTAAAGAACATATCGATTTTATCAAAACAGCGCCTTTTATAAAGTTAAGTAAGAAATGTACTTTAAGTGAATGGAGAAATGTTCCAAAGTTTTCCGTAGATTTTTTAGAGTTTTTGTTGAGAATTTTAAGTTAATCTTAGTTTTTTATGTTGTTGCATATTAAAAATATCATTAGCCCTTTTTAACTTTTATTGAAACATCAGGTTAATTTATTTTTCAAGACTTAAAAACGAGCCTACTGTAATAACTGCTGTTTCTGCACGTAATCTGTTATCGGTTAGTTTAAGTTTAATTCCATTTTTAATATTTAATTCTTCTTCAGTTAATCCGCCTTCGGGACCAAATATAAAGTATGTTTCTTTTTCCGTGATTTCTTCAATTTTACTTTTATTTTCCAAGTAACTTTTTAATGTTACACCTTCATTTTGTTCAAAAACAATTATATTAGATTTATTAGCTAAAGATGTTTTTAATGAATTGGTAAATTCTATTTTTGGTTTAAATGATTGCAAACTTTGTTTCATTGCGGAAAGTAAAATTCTTTCCCAACGTTCAATTTTAACTCCTCTTTTATAACTTTTTTTTGCATTAAAAATTAAAAAATTTGTTATACCCAGTTC
>JALSNL010000018.1 GCA_026987055.1 Melioribacteraceae bacterium
GCATCTAGTTCTTTCGCAAATTTTTTGGTAATAATTCCATCACAAAATAGAACCCGTCCTTCTAACTCTTTTTCAAAATAAGGTTTTAAATGTCTAACCGTGTCTGTATATTCGGTAAATAATACTATCTTTCTTTTGGGATTTGTTTCTTTGCTTAATACTTTTTTTATAGTTTTTAAAACGGCTTCACGTTTCGGGTCATTTTTAATAATATTTAAATCCTTAATTTCTTGTGCAATCTTTTCAAATAACTCTATGTCGTTCTTAATATCATTGATAAATTCCTTTTTAAATTGAAAAGTATTGATGTCATATATTTTGGTGTACTTTGGTTTTGTACGATTTACAGCGTTTTTTTCAAATTCTTCTAGTGCTTCTTTAATTGCTTCGTAAGTAAAATCATCTGCATCATCAGAATCATCATAAATATTTTCAATTACTTTTCTGTCTAATACATATTTACCGGACTTTTCAATAAATGACAACACCATTTTATTGGTACGCAAAAAGCGTTGAATACTTTTTTCAAAAGCACCAAAAGAACTTTCAAAACGTTTTACCAATAAACGCCTCATAAAATCATACAAGTTACGCTGTTGTTGAAATACTCTGTTGTCATCTTCCGATAGTTTATCTTCATCTTTCTTTTGACTTTCATATTCATTTGGCTTATAAATAGCTCCTTTGAAACGTCCGGTTTCAGAAAAATAATCACGTATTATTCTGTTATAAAAATCGGATTGTTCCGGTGATAATTCATAAAACTGTTCTTCCGGATCTTTTACTTCAGAAAGGTTGCTTATTTCCTTTTTGTACTCAAAATCTGTTTTTAGATCTAATCGGTTTCTTCTTATAACCACCGGTGTAATGATGCTTTTTATATCATTAGCCATTGCTTGAACATTAGCCCTTACGATGGCGATATCAATGGGAGGTTTTAAACCAAACATCTTTTCGTAATCACGTTCAGCTTTTCTTCGCTTTTCCGGATTATTTGAATTGTGATTTTTTAAAATATTAGATAAACGTTTAAATCTATAATTGTAAGCATTAAATCTACCTTCTAAATCGGCTTCGATAGTAATACCGGAAGCACCGGGAACAATAAAAAGTTTTAATAACGAAAAAACATCTGCCGGCGAGTTGTTAAAAGGTGTTGCACTCAACAAAATTACTTGCTTTCCTCTGCAAATATCCATTAACGCTTCATAAGCTGCTGTATCTTGATTTCTAAATTTATGAGCTTCGTCAACTATTATCACTTCATATTCCAGATTGTTTTTTTGAATACTTTCGGCAACAGCTTCGAGATTTCCTGAACTTTCTATATCCCAATTGTAAAGCTTGAATTTATTCCAATATTCCCACCAACCGGAATTTTCTTTTTTGTTTCCAATCAATCCCGGGGGACAAAGTATTAGCCCTCTTTTACCTAATTGATTGGCAATTAATGAAGCAATTACGGATTTTCCTAAACCAACAACATCGGCTATGATAACGCCATTATAGGTTTCGATAACATTGAGTGCTTGGTTTACAGCATCTAACTGATATTGGTATTTTTCAAAACCATTTTCATCTAACAGTCTTGTTATGGCATCGTTTATTTTTTTGGCTTCTTGAAGTTCTATATAGGTTTTTAGAATTAAAGCATACGCCTCAAAAGGTGTGATTAATGATGCTTGACTTTTGTTTTTTAGAAAATCTATAATAATTTTTTTGCCGTTTTCTGCTTCTGTTATTGGGACTGCTGTTTCCCAAAGCTCATCAAAATAAGCTTCGGCAGTATCAAATCCATAGTCTTTTATTTCTACATTAAATTCCTCTTGACCGTGTAATCCGGCTTTGGTTAAATTACTGCTTCCTGTAATAAATTCTCCTTTTACATTAAATAAATCTTGGTATTGATTATCTAACTGAAACAAATAAAGCTTGGCGTGATTTGGTTTTAAAGTTTTACGAATAATTAACCTGTCTTCTTCTAACAAATGAATAAAAAATTCCAGTTGATTGTAAAATTCTTCATTATCCATCTCGGCATTGTTAATGGCAAAACCCATTGATTTGATAAATTGCGAAAAATGTTCTTCTTGACTTAAACTATCGTCTTGCAAGCCAATTTCTACAATGGTGCTTAAATACTTATCTACCTGTAAGCCTACTAATATTTTTAGGGTAACATTCGGATTGTCTTGTAGTTTTTTATAGATCTCCTGCCAACCCGAAAAATAGAAAAAGCCAACCAAAAATTTTAATTCCTGACTAGCGGAAATCAATTTTTCCAAACGCTTTTTTAAGCTGGCGTTTTCGTTGTTGTTATTGATAAAATTATTGTTCATTTATTAAATTTTCAAATTGTTATATTCGTTAATTGCTCGTTTTACTATTTCCATTAACTCTGTAAAATCGGGGCTTTGCTCGGGTATCATAAAGTTTTGCATCGTTTTATAATCGGCTTGCCAAGCGTTCAATAATTCCTCTGGCGGAATGGCATTGAGATTTGGCGGATACAAAGTATCGTAATCTACACCTCTCATTCCGTTAAACCGTTCTCTGTGTTTTATAATCGATTGGATTAATTCTGTATTATAGGCTTTATTTTTATGTTCGCTTTGGTATATTTTGACAAGGTCGTACAAATGTCTGCTTAACCTGTTTACTCTTATTTTTTCTTTTGGTTTTTGAAATTCTTCGTGTAGCAAAAACAATTTTTCCAAAAACGTTCGTTCAGGGTTTACACAAGGTATTTCAAAAGCTTGGTCGGCAAACGGTAAGTCTTGGAATTGTTTGCCTATAAAAGATTGTATTTTACGTTGTGTAAACGGGTCTTTTAGCGAACGACTGCCCAATTCTACTTTTACTCTTGGCAAAACATAATCGGAATAGGGGGTAACAGCCGGATAGAAAATCAAAATGGAAACAGGATCTTGGTCGCCGTCGCCCAGATTTTCAAAACCGAATGTTACATTGGTATATCCTTTGTTTTTAAATGCTTTTTGCAAATTTTCGTAAAATGTTGTAGTAACAAATTCAAAGGATTTTTTTCGTAATTTTTTTACTTGTGATTTGCTTATTAAACCCGATTCAAAACCCAAATATTCACGGTTTAATACTAAATCAATATCTTCGGAAAAACGACTGATTATTTGCCAGGCTTTGCTTAACGAAGTGCCTCCTTTAAAAATCAAGTTTTTGGCACAATCCATTTTAAATATAATGTCTAAGGTTTGTACAACCCACCAATCTTTTTCAACGGTAAACAAAGGCATATCTATCTGCTTTGCAGTTTCCTCTATTGCTTTAAACTTTTTTTCGTCGCTTAATTTATAAAATTCCGTTGCTGCCATTTTACAGTGCTTTTGCCATTATTTCTGCTATCCATTGCGGTGCCAATGCAATGTCGTGTTTTAAATCATTTTTATTTTCCTTTTGTAAAAGTTCTTGTATTTTTTTAAGTTCAAGTTCGGTAACTTTTCCCTTACCTATTTCTTTTAGGGCTTGTACTACCAATTTGCTTATTTTGCCTTTTAATGATAGATTTTTAGGGGTTGTTTTTATAAAACGTATGCTTTGTTTCCCTATTTTTATTGTTCTTGGCGAAGCATCGGTAAGATACACCAATTTTAAAGGTATTTGAGTAGAAAGTCCTAATATATATTGTGCATAAACTCCGGTAGGTAATAGGCGTGCTTTGTCTCTTTTTGCTACGGCAACCGCCACTTGTTCTGCCGAAGGCAATACGTATTGATTAAACAATTCGCTATATGTAGGTTTGGCATAAATACCTCTTGCCAAATGTCCTAAAACTTTCTTTTTAACTAAGCGATGTAAAGCGGTTTTTACAGCCGTTGCACTACCATATTCTCTAAAATCCTCAGTAAATAAAATACTACCTTGTTTTAGGGGTTTTATGTGTTTTAATATTTTATTTTCGGTGCTTTCCATACTGCAAAGATACAAATTGTAACTTAATATGCAAATATTTGTAACTAAAATATACTAAAAAGGTTACAGATTATTGTTTTATAGTAATAAATATTTTAATTTTTTGTAATGAAAAGTGGTATCTTTTCATTGCAAAAAACAGCAACTTTTATTACAAAATTTATTTTTATACCTTGTAATTGTCATATTCTTGTTGGGTTAGGTTAAAGTTGGGGTCTATGATTAGGACTTCTTTGTAAGTTAGGTTGTAGAGTTTATACACCATTATATCTATTTTATCTTCAATATTCTTCGTGTCCTGATGCTTTGATTTTTTATATAGAATATCTTTAACTAGATTCTCAATGTATTCATTATATTCTGGAATGGGTATATTATTTAATTCTGATGTTGTTATATTTGTATTAGTACTTGTAATTTTGAAAATGTAATTGATATACTTTGAGTTTAAGACACCCAATGAAAATAATAGATGCGAATTGTCTTCAAACAAGATAAAGTTTGTACTGTTAGCACATAATGAATTCTCAGGAATAATTGTCATAATTAATCTAATTTTGGAATCAACACCTGTAATCCTTTGTAAAACTAATCTCTTTTTATGACGAGCAAGTGATTTTTTAGTTAATGGAATAAATTTTTCTTGTAAATAAATAACACTTCCTTGAGATGGATTATCAGTGGTTTTATATCTCAATATTTGGGCACCAGTATATACTCTAATCCCATTATCTTTATTAAATAATTTACTATATTTTGTCATATCTATTTCGCCAGCAAAAGCTTTGAACTTAATTCTATTTTTAGTTTTGCGAAATTTTCTTAAGAGCTCCCAAGAGTCGTTTTTAGCCATAGGTATAATCATTTTGTTTGGATATACGGCAATAATATCATCTTTGCTAATTCTAATATTAAACATATTTAACATTTTTCTTTCAGCATAGGTTTTTACAGTAAATTTATTAATAACTTGTTTGTTATTAGTTCTTTGCAATAGACTAATAGCTACACTCATCTTGACTCCTTCAAAAACTCTTCTATTTTTATCATCTCGTTCAGGAAAAGAAATAAATTCAATTGGGTTACTATTATTAAAGATATATTTCCTAGTGTTAATTGCAGTATCTTCAGCTAACACAGAATTTTGAGTAATAAGGCAAACTATACCCTGGATTTTAGCTAAAACTAAAGACAATGGTATAAAAAACTGATATAGATTCAAACGACCACCTTTAGCATACTTATAATAATTGCAGCTCAGATATTGTTCTTTTAATTCATTTCTAACCTCTCTAACTTGCACATAAGGCGGGTTTCCAATAACAATATCAAATTTTTCTACACCAAACATCCAATACGGGTCAAACCATTCGTTGCTTTTATTGCTAAAAGGCTTCCAATCGTATAATTGTATTGCACGTTTGTTTATTCCACCGTTTGCAATCTCTTGCTTATATATTTTATTTTGAACTTCTTCAAAGTCTTTTTTTAGTTTTTCTTTGTCGTTGCCATAGGCTTGTAAATATTGGTTTCGTATGATTTTTAGTTGCTCTTGCAATTGGTCTGTTTGTCCAAAGTCAAAAGTACCTTGTGCTTGTTTTTCTTCCAAACCAATTAATGTATTTGCTGTAACAAATTTAAACTCCAAGTTGGGCAGGGCTTGTATGCCTCTGTTGTCGGCATCGTCTATAATGGTTTCATCAATTACCAAAGACAAAAAGCTACGCAGTTTTGAAATTTCGGAAGCAATGGGTTGTATGTCCACTCCATAAATTGAATTTTGTATTACGCCAAGTTTTCTT
>JALSNL010000019.1 GCA_026987055.1 Melioribacteraceae bacterium
TAATGAGTTCCTCCTATAATTTAGTTTAAATTTGAATTATATATAAATATACAAAATTTTATTATTAAAGTTCCCATTTTTATATTTTTAATTTTCGTCTCTTATAAGCAATACTGCAACAAAACCGAAAATACCGGTAAAAATAATAATTGCCAAGTCAAGAATTTGTGTAACCGGTTTGCGCTTAAAATATTTTAGTAAAACAAATAAGGCAATAATTGTTAAAATAATATTCACAATAAATGTGTAATTATATTCAAGATAAAAATTCACATTGGAATTATTTCTATCGGTTAACGAAAATTTAATTGGGAAAAAATTATTAAAGAAAATTCCTGCTGCAGTTTTGTTATTACCTTCCCATTTTTCAAAAAAATTATCTATAACCTTATAGTTTTTATTCATTGCGAATGAAATAACACTATCTTTTGCAGATAAAGTTAGAACACGGTAAAGTAAATCGCCTGTAAATTTAATTTGCATTTCGCTACTCTTGTAACCTTCCGAAGGTAATTCGATAAATTTGTAATTATCATAAGTTATAATAAATAATCTGTTATTTTCGGAAACAGCAATTCCGTAAAATTCCTTCATATTTAATTCTCTTATTTTCATAAATTTTATTTTAACACCTTTAGGTAAGGTAATTTTTTTACAATAAGGTTTGTTCTTTATCCTTTTCAAATGAAATAATTGATCTTTGCTATCTATTATAAAATAACCTTCGTCAAAAGATTTTCTTACGGAAGGATTTCCGAACATTTTTTTTGCCGGAAAAACAAAACCTTTTTTTGTTAAAACTTCTGAAAATAATTTGCTTTTTTCTTCATTTATTCTGTTAGTTTGACAATTAAGAAACTCAATCCTATTTGTTATTCTAAACATATCGTCCGGTAATTGTAAATCCGGTCCGTTAGGTGCAGATTCTATTAATGGAGCAAGCGGAATATGATATGCCGTAATTTCTTTAGGTTTCAAAATTATTGAAAAACTATTTGCTCTGATTTTATGTATGTCAACCGGAATGTTTTGAATTGTATCCGGCATTATTCCTTTATAAAGTAATTGTTTATATGTAATAAAAGGGAGTAATTGTTCAAAATCTTTTCTTGTAAGATTATTTCCTTCTTTATCTTGAATGTAATATCTTCGGTTCCTTATTTTGGTTATTACAAAATTTTCGGAAATAGGACTGTAATAAACTTTTGGCGGAAAGATTGCTTTTTCAAAAGCCATCCAATAATATTGACTGACTATTGCAGCAAGAATAAATACGGTTAAAAAAATTAATAAATAACGTGCTATTCTGGAAGTAATAATCATTTTGCACCTCTCTTAAATCTGAAACCGGCAAGTAAAATTATATATCCGAAAATCATTGTAATAATGGTTAAGGGAAATAAAATATTTTTGTATGCAGCATAACCTTTACTTAAAAGAAGAAGAGAAATAAATTCTGCACCTACAATTAATATAACAGCTCTTCGTGTAATCCATAAAGGTTCAATAAACAAATTGGCAACAACAAAGTAAACGGTAAAACCTGCCAAGAGCCAAGGACCTATTGTAAGTAACATAGCTTTAACAATTTCAGCAGGAAAAACGACACTGCTTCCGATTATTAACGCAATAACCAAGAAAGAAAATAATATAAGTAATAAAATAAAACCGTAGCCAACCATAAACAGAAGAGAACTATTTTCTTTAAGCGGTAGATGTAAAGTCAGTTTTAATTTTGAATCCTGAATTTCGGTATAGAATTGCGCAACGGCAATCATAAAACCTAAGATTAAAGGAATAAATTTTATTTGATTAAAATAAACATACTTTTTAACAACTATAGAATTCCAAATATCTCTTGCTGCATTAAATTCCAATAAAGCACGTAAATTTATAAAAAGAGAAAAAAGAAAGACCGTTTCAATAAGTAATGCTCCAATAAAAAACCATCTTACTTTTAACCATTCTTTGTAAGCCAATGATTTGTACATTAAGTAGTACTCCCTAAATTTTAAATTTCAAAAAAAAATTAATATTTCCCCGTTAAACCGATAAAAGCATCTTCCAAATCCATTTCTTCGTACTTGAAATCTTTAAAAGGAACGTTGTTCTTTTCCAATTGCTTTTTAACCGTTTCGGCATCTTCAAAAGAATAAACCGTAGCTTTATTTTTTATAATTTCAAAATTTTTAATTATTTCATCTTTCTCAACAACCAAGTTTTCATCATCAGTAACGAAACGATATTTTTTAAAGTTTTGTTTGAATTCTTGAATCGGCATTTCAAGTACAACTCCGCCATAATCAAGTATAACACAATCATCCAAAAATCCATCCAAATCTTGAATTATATGAGACGTAATAAAAATAGTTTTGTCTTCGGTTTTGCCGTATTCTTTAAGATATTCTAAAAATAGTTTTCTGTAACCGGCATCCAATCCCATTGAATAATCATCTAAAATAAGTAAATCCGGGTCTTGAGCCAAGAGGAGACCGAGAGCAACTTGCGAACGTTGACCGCAAGACATTTTAGAAAGTTTTTGATTTTCGGTTACTTTTAACTTCGACATAAGTTCGTAGTAAATATCTTTTTTCCAGCGAGGATAAAAAGGAGCATAGAATTTTTCTATTTGCTTAATATTCATAAATGAATATTGGATGTGTCCTTCAATTAAAAATCCGACGCGTGCTTTTGTTTCCGGTGAAAGTTTATAGGAATCTTCACCAAGTATTAAACATTGTCCGGCTTTGGGTTTTAAGAATCCGTTAAGGATATTAATGGTTGTAGTTTTTCCGGTTCCGTTTTTACCAAGCAATCCGAAAATACTTCCTTTTTTAATTTTAAAATTAAGATTTTCATGAACTTTTTTCTTTCCGTAATAATGTGTCAGATTATTTACTTCAACAACATATTCCATATAAATTTTACCTTGTTTTATTTTTCGATATTAACTTCAGCTGCATTTTTTACTTCTCCTTCCGGTTTTAGTTTGAAAGGATTTTTCATCTTTTTGATTACACCTTTTGAGTAATGAACGCTTAAAGTATCCGAGCGAATTGCATTTTTTACTTCATCAATTGTTGTTCTTTCTTTGTTAAAATAAATATAAGCAGTGGGAGTATTTGTAAATCTTGTGGCAAATCTAACAATACCTCTATTCCCGGATAAATGACTTGTTAAATAGTTCAACATTCTATAATAAGAACTGCGTCCAGCTTCAGGCATTGGAAAAATTAAAACTTTAAGTTTGTCTTTTGGAAGTTTTTTGTATTTGTTGAATGCTTTATCATATTGTACAAACATATTTTTTAGGTAATTGTTTGTAGAAACTTTACCTATTACTTTTCCATTGTCTTCAACTTCAAAATCAATATCTCTTTTAAGTGTACTGCCGTCACGCATTCTTAATTCAATTTCATCGGTCTCTATTGCTTTAATTATTTCTTGAGGATTCGTTTTGTTTGCATCGAAATATATTTTAGCTTCAATCGGTTCGCCGAACATTGTTTCAAAACCGTAAACCGCTTTATCTTTTCTTAGAGCATAAAAAATATTTGTGTAGTCGTTTTTATCAAAGAAATTGTTTATTCCTATTTGTAATATTGATAAACTGTCAACCTTATCTTTAATTGTGTTTCTTATCTTCTGCTTTACCGGTTTAAAGATTGATTTTTTTACATCAAGTTCGCTTAGTACATTTGGATTGTAATAAATATCAACAGTGTGAGAAGTTGCGTAAGCATCTAATCCTACAACTCCTTTTAATCTGCTTATCTGATTTTTAAATGATGTGGCGCTTCCGAAACATTTTACGGATGTTAAACCTTCTTGATGATAGACAGCAACATTTTTTAATTTATTAAAATTTCCCCAACGTTCCGATAGTGTTGTAAGTTCATAAAATTTTGTAGCAATCAAACCAACTGCTATTAAAAGAATAGTTGAGGCGGGAGCAATATACTTTGCAAATTTTGTTGGCTTTTTGTTTAGTGATAATGTTTGTTTAACTGGGCATGCATAAACACAATCGGAACATAAATTACAATCAACATGGTTAACCGTATCAAAAGAACTTACCTCAATTCCTTGCGGACAATCATCATCGCATTTGGCACAAGTAGGACAAGAACCGGATTCCCTGGAAACTTTAAAAAGAGGAAAGAATAACGAACGCTTAAAAATAACTTCGCTTAACATTGATATTCCGATAATTCCGCCCAGCAACCAAACCAAACCTAAGTTTGCGCCAAGTGCATTTGCAATAAAATAAAGTGTTATTATAACTATGGCGGGAATAGCATTGGAGAAAATATTTCCTATTGCTCCAAGCGGACATAGATATTTACACCAAAACATTTTGGTAAAAAGAGAACCGAGTATTACAATTGCCAAGGTAATTATTGCATAGGTTAAAACAATATCTCCGTTACCAAAACCGGTTACGGCAGCAAAGTAAGGATCAAACTCTTTGCAAAAAAGTTCGCTTGATGTCATTGTAAAATAAACGGTAACAAAAAGCAGTAAATATTTTAATATTCTAAGTGGTCTGTCAATTACTTCGGGAATTGTAAATCTGATTTTTAATTTATCGCCAAGTCTGCCAAGCCATTCCATAACAGTTCCAATAGGACAAATATAACTGCAGAATAGTTTACCAAAGAAAATTGCTCCAACAATTAAAGCAATACCAAGAAACATTTGTACTTCGCCCATTTGGCAAGACGAACTGCCGAGATTAAATTTGCTCATTATCGCGGAAATTCCGCCAAGCGGGCAATATGCTTCAAAATCGGGATGGTAAGAACTATCAAGGAATGGTCTGATAAGTGCGATAATAATTAATGCTAAAATACTAAGTTGGAAATACTTTCTTGTTTTATTTTTCATAGTTAAAAGGTTTTTTAAATAATAAAATAGGCGTGCAAAATAATTACACGCCTATTGGAAATATTTACATTTTAAAAGTTTTCATTTGATACTATTTGATTAAAATCATTTTTCTGGTTTGAACAAAACTGCCAACAGATAGTTTATAAAAATAAATTCCGCTGGTTAAGTTACTAGCATCAAAATTTATTTTGTAATTACCGGCAGTTTGTTTCTCGTTTACCAATGTGGCAATTTCTTCGCCTAATACATCATAAATTTTTAATTGTACATTTGAATTAATCTTACCCGTCGGAATGGAATAACTTATTGTAGTAGTCGGATTAAAAGGATTAGGATAATTTTGTTTTAATTCAAATTTGTAAGTTATCGAAGGATTATTTTCTTCAACGCCAACAATTGTTCCGGTACTGTTTGCAGCTCCGGGTGATGGTACGGAAAAGTATTCCCAAGTTGCAGAACCGTCAGGTAATCTTCCCATAGAAGTATCTGTTGCTTGTGGCCCGAAAGTTAAAGAATCCACAATGGTTGTACCATCTGAAAGTGTTAAACCGATTTGTTCTCCTTTGCCACTTAGCTTTAGTTTTACATGCAAAATTCCTGCATCCGGTTTTTTATCGGCTAATAAAACCAAGTAACCTCCGGCAGGTATTGTAGTTGTGTCGGGAGCAGTTGTTGGAATTTGCCATGCTGTTAAATCTGTTAAATCATCTGTGATATACATTCCGCCAATATCTACAGGATGATCTTCGGCATTGAAAATTTCTATCCAATCAGGGAAATCGCTTGTTGTGGAATCATAATAATTCGCATCGTTACTTGCAAGAAATTCGTTTATAAAC
>JALSNL010000020.1 GCA_026987055.1 Melioribacteraceae bacterium
TCCCTAGTGTTTTTCAGCATAAATCTTTTTAACGGAACCATACCTTTTTCATAAGCTTCTTCCGCAGTTATTTTTTTTGCCATGTAGGGTTTTAAGGCTACTTCATTAAATTTATTCCATGTTGGGGTCATAATAAAAAGTGTTACAAAAAGAGCAACACCTGCCAGCAATTGATTTGGCGGCATTTGCATTGTACCAAGTGCGGTTTTAAGAAAATGAAAAACAATTATTATTCTTAGATACGAAGTTGTCATAATAATAATTGACGGAGCTAACGACAAAACGGTTAGTAACAATAAAAGTTGTAAAGTTACGGAAATATCACCTTGGTTCCGGTCATTGGTAATACTGATTCCTAAATTTTGCAATGGTAACGTATTTTTTGTTATTTGTGTTGTTTTCTGATTTCCGTTTTGGTTAGGTATCTTTTTCTTTATTTGAGCCGATATATCTGTTGAGAATATGTTAAGGACAAATAAAGCAATTAGTATGTACTTAACATTTTTCATTTGAAACCCATATTCTTTTTTAACAAATGTAAAAAATTAGGTTTTACATTATTATTTTCTTTATTAATATTTTCCAGTTCATATTCTTCAATTTTATCAATCAGATTAAGAGATTGTTCCGAAACGCCAAGTAAGTAAACAGAATTATTAAAGCGTATGACAGATACAAATTTTTTAGGCAAAATAGTTTGCGTTGAAAGGACTTGTATTGTTGCAGATGAGTTTCCATTTTTTCCGTATGAATAAAAATACTTTTTTACTAAGTAAAGAATACCATACATTATTCCCATCATTACAAAAAGGATTAAAAATATTTTTAATATATCCCAAGTATTCACTATTTTAATCCCGATATTCTTTCACTAGTTTCAAGTAAATTAGTAATTCTTATTCCAAAGTGTTTATCAATAACAACAACTTCACCTTCGGCAATTTTTTTATTATTAACAAAAACATCTACCGGTTCGCTGGCAAGTTTTTCCAGCTCGATAACATAACCGCGTTCAAGTTCTAAAATATCTTTAATCTGCATTTTAGTTCTACCCATTTCTATATAAACATTTAATTGCAGATCTTTTAAAAATTCAAGTTTATCATCGCCCCAAAGACCTTTTTTTACCGAAGCATCAAATTGAGGGAAATCTGCAACACTTGCATTTATACTTGAATCATCATCTTGTTCAAGCCCTTGGTCGCCTTCCAACATTGCCAGCATTGCTGCTTCAGCTTCTTCTTCGCTTATATCAACGTGTTGTTCTTCGGCAACTTCCGTATTTTCTTCATTTGCTTTTAGCTCGTCTGCTTTATCTTCAACTTTCTTTTTAGCCATTTTAAATTTTCCCTTTTTCAACTCTTTTTGTAATTTTTACAGCTTTATGGTTATTAACTACTCCTGTAATTCCATTATATAAATGTTTTTTCTCCACGCTAATTTTTACTTCTTCTCCTATTACATTTTGTAATGTTATAACATCCCCTTTTTTTAATTTCAATAATTGCTGAAATGATATTGATGATTTTCCAAATTCTACGGATACAGTTAAGTAAGTATTTTTTAAGTGGTTTGTAAGAATATTTTTTGCGGTTGTTCCTTGATATTTAATTGGACGTATTGATGATAAATTTTGGTTTGATAGCTTTGATAGTATTGCATCAAAAGCATAGGTTGCAAAACATAAATTCATCATGTAAGAATCATCACCAATAGTTACTTCAAAACCAATTAAAAGAACACTTTCACTTTGTGAAGTAATTTGAACAAAATCCACATCCGCTTCAAATTTATCCAACTGAAATGTATAATCACCTATAATCTGCCATGATTTACTTAAATCGCGCATTATTATTTCAACAACACTTTGTAAAACTTTTTGTTCTATAGGGGTAATTACTTGTGAACTTTTAGAACCTTTTCCGTTTCCACCTAAAAGTCTATCCACTAATGTCAAAGCAAATTCCGGACTAAATTCCAGTATTCCTTTAATGTCGGTTTTCTTAATATCAAAAGTAAATAAGCATGCAGGATTAGAAACCGATAAAACATATTCGGAATAATAAATTTGATCGACCGATGTTACACTTATATTAACAATAGATTGCAGTTTACTCATCATGTAAGAACTAAACATTTCCGCAAAGTTTTCGCTTAGGTTACTTAATGTTCTCAGCTGATTTTTAGAAATCCGGTTAGGCAACCTGAAATCAAAAGGTACAATTTCTTTTTCCTTATGCTTATCAAGTATTTCCGTAGGATCAACTGTAGAGCTTCCGGTATTAAGTAGCGCATCTATTTCCGATTGTGATAATACTTCTGCCATATTAGTTCAACACATATTTACTGAAATAAACTTTTTTAATTTTTGGTTTTGGCATTGCTTCACGTACTTTGTGAAATATTTCCGATTTTAGTGAATCTTTTAATTCTCTTTGATTTAGTTCTGCCAAAGTTTTAGTTGACATTGTTCCAAGAATAACATCTTTCAGAATAACTTCATTTTCTTCTATTTTTTTAAAATTTTCTTCTCCATTAACTGCAAAACCTACAGAGAGCAATAATAATCTTTGACCATTTGTTCCGGCCGGATTTATAATTAAATCCTTAATAGTAAATATTTTTTGTTCTCCTTCTTCTTCTTCGCTTTCTTCTTCTTCGGAAGCTACTTCTTCTTGGTCGCCGTGCTTATTTAATCCGGGAGGTGCAGGCACTGTTTTAACTAAAAAATTTGCTGTTATAAAATAAACTAAAACTAATTGCACAATAAAAAGAGGTAGTCCTATAAGAAAAACTTTAGCATTCAAACCTTTTTTTTCGGTTTTTTCAACTTTCTCTTCTTTTTTAGGGGCTGCTTTTTTAGCCGCTTCTTTCTTTGCCATATTATTCTTCCTTTAAGTATTTATTTAATACTAATTCAATTGGTATGCCACAATTGTTTTTAAAGAAAATTAGGAATTAAATCTTATTGTGCAGTTTTTTAATGTTAACAAATTGGCATCATTGTATAATATTAGCCACTTGTTTGAAAATATTCTATATTGTTCTTAGAATATTATGAGAATTGAGTAGATTTCCGAAGTTTTTTAATCACTCTCATCCCAATTAAAAACCGGGATGAGAGTTAGTATTTAATTTACCGGTTTACTATCTAACCAAATTGGTAATTTCTTGAAGTAATGTATCAGAAACAGTAATAACTCTGGAATTTGCTTGGAAACCACGCTGCGAAACAATCATTCTAGTAAATTCTTCGGAAAGATCAACATTTGATTGTTCCAAAGCACCGGATTGAATTGTAGTGTTACTTGATTCACCAGGTTCGCTGATATATGGTTCACCTGCATTTGCAGAAATTCTAAACATATTTTCACCAACACTTGCCAAAGCATTTCTATTAGGAAATGTTGATACAAGAATTTGAGCTAATTTTCTGGATTTTCCGTTGGTAAAAACTCCTTCTATGTATCCATACTGATCAATACTAATATTTGTCAATGATGCTGCTGCCGATCCATTTTGCGTAAGTGCCGAAACAACAGCACTGGATGATGTTTGTGTTATTCCGCTGAACTCTTCGCCCAAATTTAAAACTATATCTTGTTGAGCTGCACCACTTAAAGGTCTAAAAGTAATTTCAGGCGGATTAGGTGAAATTGAGGCAATTGATCCGTCGGTATTAAATGTTATACTTCCTGAATTACCACTTAAATCACCGCTATCTGCCGGAACATCTGCCACCCAAGTCCAACTATTATCATCAACTTTGGTAAATTTTAACGACATTGTATGTGCATTACCTAATGAATCGAATATTGAAACTGTTCCGGTTACTAAAGTTGCATCTCTATTTGTATCTACAGAAGAGCTGATTGTATTAGTACCTCTTTGTTTTACTCCACTTGGATCATAATCAAATTTAATACCAAGTGTGGTATCTGTTATATTAATTTTCTGCGGCGGATTATTTCCATCCAAAGATAACATTTTACCATCGGGATCTGCCGAATCGAAAATAGCTTCGATAGTTGTTGGACCTATTGGGTTTGCCAGCGGATTCCCATCTTTATCAACCAATTCATAAGTTAAATTATATTTATCCGTATCGGTTTTTTCATAAGTTGTTTTAAATGTATATTCATTTCCGAGCTCGTCGTAAATTGTATTGGATTCTTCTACTTTATCTCCCACTGCCATTGTACCGTTTATATTCCCACTTTGTACGTAATTTTCGGATCTTGTTAATGGAAGAGTACTATCCAAGTTACCACCCCAAGCAATTTTTGTTGTTGCTACGGCAGGTAAACGTAAATTAGAATCAATTTTAATATTTTCAAGGTTATTTCCGGGTGGAATTGTACCATCCTCTGTGGAAACCTTACCTTGAACTATTGCACCGTTCTGAGGATTAACTAATTGTCCTTTCGCATCAAATATAAATGCTCCGGCTCTTGAATAAAACGTTTCTCCGTTCTTTTTGAGAACAAATAGTCCGTCTCCTTGCAAAGCTAAATCTGTTGTAATACCGGTTCTTTCAAATGTACCTTGGTTCCAATTTCTATCTACCGAATTAAGCTTCATACCTAATCCTACTTGAAATGTGTTTGTTCCACCGGCTGTGTCTGTCGGGTTTGTTCCATAGCGGACAAATTGGTTGAAAGTATCACTAAATGTAACTCTACTGCCTTTGTAGCCAATTGAGTTAACGTTAGCAATATTGTTACCAATAACGTCTAACATAGACTGATGATTACGAATTCCGGAAACCCCGGAAAACAAGGAATTAATAAGAGACATGTAACCTCCTTAGGATTATGTTTTTCAAATGTTGATTCAACGTCAATCGGTCGGTTGAATCCGGGCGTCCTTTGAAGGTCCCGCCCATTGTTAGTTATTTAATTTTTTCTATGTTGCAAAAACAACGCTATCAATATTCGTAAAAACATTTTCGGAGCTTTTGTTTACATCTAAAGCCGTTATAACGGTTTTGTTTGGTATATTAACAATAAAAGCCGTATTATTTAACATTACCAATGAATCTTTGGCTCCTTTTGCTTCCGCTTTATCTACAGCGTTTTGCAATTTATTCATATCTGTTTCTGTTAACTTTAGTTCTCTGGATTCTATTCTTTTATTTGCATGATTTGAAAATTTTAATTTTTCAATTTCTTTTTTGAATAGAGATTCAAAAGAACTTTGTCCCTTTGAAAGTTTATTAACCGGATGTTCAGGCTTTGCTATCGGAACAAAAGGGACATTGATTCCATTTATTACATTAGCCATTTTCTTTTATCCTATCCTTCTTCGTTTGTTGTTGTATCACTATTGTTTTCTAAAATTTCAAATACATCGGAAACTTGATATTCAACTCCATTTATTAAAATGGATGTTCCATTATTAGAATATCTAACTCCGTCAATATTGCCAATTAAGTACTGTGCGGCTGTCATATCACTTCCATCCATGGCTTTTGCCTTAACTTCAAAGCGATATTCACCACTATTTACTTTTCTACCATTATCATCGAGAAAATCCCACGAAAGTTTATATTCGCCTTTGCCGGTATCTAAATCAGTAAATGTTTTTACTAATTTTCCACCTTCATCATAAATTTTAACTTCTACTTTGCTGGCTTGTGCGGGTAAAGTGTAGCCAATATCATTTCCCTTCTGACCATCAAAAGTAATTGTATCTTTTGCAATTTTTGCATTTTTGCCAAT
>JALSNL010000021.1 GCA_026987055.1 Melioribacteraceae bacterium
CGATGATACACCGTTGGCTGTTTTAAGCAAAAAACCGAAACTATTATTTAATTATTTCAAACAATTATTTGCGCAAGTAACCAATCCGCCTATTGATCCGATTAGAGAAGAAATTGTAATGAGTTCGCAAGTTTTATTGGGTAAAGAATTAAATCTTCTTGAAGAAACACCTGAGCATTGTAAAAGAATTAAATTGGATAGCCCGATTATTACTAACGAGGAATTACAAAAAATTATAAATATAAAAAGCTCGGATTTTAAATCCGCAACTTTTTCAATTTTGTTTAACAAAGAAAAAGATATAAGCATACAAAATAAACTAAAACAAATTTTCGGAAAAGTTAAAGAAGAAATTAAAAAAGGTACATCAATAATTATTCTTTCCGATAGAGGAGTTAACAAAGAAAACATTCCAATTCCAAGTTTATTAGCCGGTTCCGGTTTGCATCATTCCTTAATTAGAAACGGAACAAGAACTAAAGTAAGTATAATTTTGGAAACCGGTGAAGCCAGAGAAATTCATCATTTTGCAACTTTATTGGGTTTTGGGGTAAATGCAATAAATCCTTATTTGGTTTATGAAACAATAGAAGATTTGGTTAATAAAGAAAATAATGAAGAAATAACATTAAAAAAATCCATTGAAAATTTTCACAAAGCTGTAGATAAAGGATTGTTAAAAGTAATTTCCAAAATGGGAATTTCTACAATCCAATCATATTGCGGTGCTCAAATTTTTGAAGCAGTTGGACTAAATAAAGAATTTATAGATAAATATTTTACCGGAACTACAAGCCGGCTCGGCGGTATCGGAATTAAAACCGTTGAAAAAGAAATAATACTCAGACACAAAACAGCATACGAAAACAATTTCAATTTACTTGACGAAGGTGGATATTATAGCTGGAGAGCTAACGGAGAAAAACATAATTGGAATCCGGAAACCATTTCACTTTTACAACAAGCCGTAAGGTTGGAAAATTATTCAATCTTCAAAAAATATTCCCGATTAGTTAACAATCCGAAAAAAAATTACGGAATGATTAGAGCATATTTGAAATTTAAAAAGCAAAAACCGATTTCTTTGGATGAAGTGGAACCCGTTTCCGAAATAGTAAAAAGATTTGCAAGCGGCGCAATGAGTTACGGTTCAATATCAAAAGAAGCTCACGAAACAATTGCAATTGCAATGAATGAATTAGGCGGTTTTTCAAATACCGGAGAAGGCGGTGAAAATCCGGAAAGATTTACCGTAGATGAAAACGGAAAATTAAAAAGAAGTAAAATTAAACAAATTGCTCAAGGACGTTTTGGCGTTACAATAGAATATTTGGTTAATGCAGATCAACTGCAAATTAAAATGGCCCAAGGTGCAAAACCCGGAGAAGGCGGACAATTGCCAGGTGCAAAGGTTAGTGATGAAATAGCAAAAACAAGATATACTACTCCGGGTGTTGGGCTAATATCTCCTCCTCCTCATCACGATATTTATTCGATAGAAGATTTATCTCAGTTAATTTATGATTTGAAAAAAGCTAATCCCGATGCAAAAATTAGTGTAAAATTAGTTTCGGAATCCGGCGTTGGAACAATTGCCGCCGGTGTTTCAAAAGGGAAAGCGGATTTAATTATAATTAGTGGAGCCGAAGGCGGTACCGGTGCTTCTCCTTTAACTTCTATTAAAAATGCCGGCTTGCCAATGGAGCTTGGTATTGCGGAAACGCAGCAAGTTTTGGTAATGAACGATTTAAGAAGAAGAGTACGTATTCAAGTTGACGGGCAATTAAAAACCGGCAGAGATGTTGTAATTGCCGCTATGCTTGGTGCAGACGAATTCGGTTTTGCTACTTCGGTGCTAATTTCCATCGGTTGCGTTATGCAGAGGAAGTGTCATCTAAACGCTTGTTCGGTGGGAATAGCAACACAGGATAAAGAGTTGAGAAAAAATTTTAAAGGTCATGAAGACCATATAAAAAATTATTTTAATTTTTTAGCACAAGAAGTTAGAGAAATAATGGCGGAACTCGGAATTAGAAAATTTGACGACTTAATTGGAAGAAGTGATTTATTGGTAAAACGTAATGATATTAAACACTGGAAAGCCAAATATATAAACTTAACAAAAGTTTTACACAGACCGGATGTTCCTGCAGAAATTGAATTATTTAATTCATCCGAACAACAGCATAATTTACAAAATTCAATTGATGTTAAATTGATAGAGCTTTGTAAAAAAGCAATAACAAAAAAAAGAGCTGTCCGTTTTTCTCATCAATTAAATAATAGCAATAGAACCGTCGGTACTATGCTTAGTTCCGTTATTGCAAAAAAATACGGATTAAAAGGATTGCCGGAAGATACAATACAAATAGATTTTGAAGGAACTGCGGGACAAAGTTTCGGTGCTTTTTTAAGCAAAGGAATAACTTTCCGTTTGGAAGGCGATGCAAATGATTATGTAGGCAAAGGTCTTTCCGGTGGAAAAATAATTATTACAACACACGAAGATGGAAAGTTGGAACCTGAGAAAAATATAATTGTAGGTAATGTTGTGTTGTACGGAGCTATTAAAGGCGAAATGTATATCAATGGAAAAGCGGGTGAACGGTTTGCCGTAAGAAATAGCGGAGCAAAAGTTGTTGTTGAAGGAATTGGAGATCACGGTTGTGAATATATGACTGGAGGAAGAGTTGTTATACTCGGAAATGTAGGAAGAAATTTTGCCGCAGGAATGAGTGGCGGCATTGCTTATGTTTGGGACAAAAACAAAAGATTTATTAAACACCATAATAATAAAACGGTTAGGCTATATCAGGTAAAAAGTAAGAAATATGAAGAAGAATTAAAAAAGCTTATTACTAAACATTACGAATATACAAACAGTAAGGTTGCAAAAAATATTTTGTCCAATTGGGAAAAATCCTTGTCGCAATTTGTAAAAATTTTCCCGAGAGATTATCAAAAAGTGTTAAAAAAGAAAAATATATTTGAACAACCGCCTGTATATGTCTATGATTAGTAATTGAGTAAATATTTAAACCTTGCTTACAATAAAATCAATTAAGTGTATTTGTATAAACAAACAGCCGGCTAAATAAAGTTAAAGATAAAAAAATATTAAAGGAAAATACCTTGGGTGAAATAAAGGGATTTGTAAAATACAAAAGAAAAAATTTAGCAAAAGAAAATGTTAATAAAAGATTAACTCATTGGAAAGAATTTATAAAACCATTGAGTAAAAAAGATGCCAAAACACAAGGTGCAAGATGTATGGATTGCGGAACACCGTTTTGTCAATACGGTTGCCCGATTAATAATATTATTCCCGATTGGAATGATTTGGTTTACAAAGAAGATTATGAAGAAGCTTATAAAAGATTATCGCTGACAAATAATTTCCCGGAATTTACAAGTCGTGTTTGTCCTGCTCCTTGCGAAAATTCATGTGTTCTGGAAATTACGAATCCGCCGGTTGCAATTAAAAATATAGAACGGGCTATAATAGAAAATGCGTTTAAAAATAATTACGTACGTTCAAAAACAATTACAAACAGAACAGGAAAAAAAGTTGCAATCGTCGGTTCCGGTCCGGCAGGATTAGCCTGTGCAGACGAACTAAACAAAGCAAAACACGAAGTAACGGTTTACGAAAAAAATGAATTGCCGGGAGGATTATTAACATTCGGTATTCCGGAATTTAAACTTGAAAAAAGAATTGTTCAAAGAAGAATAAAAATATTGCAAGAAGAAGGAATTATTTTTAAAACAAATGTAGAAATTGGTAAAGATATTCTACTTTCAAAATTGTTAGATGAATTTGATGCAGTTGTATTAAGCGGCGGTGCGGAAAACCCGAGGGACTTAAATGTTGAAGGAAGAGAATTGGAGGGGATTCACTTTGCAATGGATTTTTTAACACAGCAAAACAGAAGACTGCTTGGATTGGAAATAAACGGAAAACCGATTTATGCAAAAAACAAAAATGTTGTTGTTATTGGCGGAGGTGATACAGGTTCCGATTGTATAGGAACAGCAAACAGACAAGGAGCAAAATCCGTAACAAGTTTGGAACTTATGCCGCAATTACCAAAGCAAAGAAGAAAAGAAAATCCTTGGCCGCAATGGGCTTTTATAGATAGAACATCAACCTCGCACGAAGAAGGTTGTAAAAAATATTTTGGAGTTTTAACTAAAAAAATAACCGGTAAAAACGGAAATGTAAAAAAACTTCATCTTGTAAATGTTGAGTTTGTAAAAGAAAACGGGAACCGAATAATTAAAGAAGTAAAAGGAACTGATTTTACTGTAGATGCCGATTTGGTTTTATTGGCAATGGGATTTTTAGGTCCGAGAAAAAATAAATTACTAACCGAATTAAATATTGTTTTGGACGAACGCGGGAACATTAAAACCGATAGAAACAATATGACAAATATTTCCGGACTTTTTGCCGCGGGCGATATGAGAAGAGGTCAATCTTTAGTAGTTTGGGCTATACACGAAGGAAGAAAAGCAGCTGCAAATATAAATAAATATTTACTGAAGCAATAGAGTTCAATTGCTATTGTAATAACAGCATTTTTTTCGTCTTTATAAAACCATTTGTTTTAATCTGATAATAATAAATTCCGCTTGATAAATTTGAACCGTCAAAAGTAATTGTATATTCTCCGGGTCTTTTTCTTTCGTTAACTAAAGTTGCAACTTCTTTACCAAGAATATCATAAACCTTTAGTGTTACGAACCACCCTGTGTTCCTCACTTTCGCAAAGGGAGGATTATCCCGAAGGGATGCCTTTGGCAAGGGGGTTGGTATTATAAATTTTATTGTTGTTGTTGGGTTAAACGGATTTGGATAATTTTGATATAACTCATATACAAAATTATTTTTACTATTGCTTTTTATACTTGTTGATGTATCTTTTCTTGTAATAGCAAACTTATCTATATTAAAGGGATTTGCCGAAACAATATTCATTCTTAAGATTTGTTTTCCTTGTGGCAAAAAAATATTTCCTTTTACTTTTGTAGTACTTTGCCAGCTGTTTGTTGAGGGTATATCAATAATTTCCGAAGAATTAGTACCCGAAGTAAATTTTATTTTACCACCACCGTTTTTAGATGCAACAAATGCAGTAATGTTATAATTGCCGGAGTCCGGAACTGTAATTGTATATTCCAACCATTCGCCTGTAGCAACATAAGCAATTTGGTATCCGCCGGAATCACGTGCTTCAATATCAACCCATTCCTCAGTTCTAAAAGCACCGGGAATATTTAATTGTTCAGTATCATGATATGTTAAACCTTCGCCACCAATATCAAAATATTCCGCTTCAATCGTATCCGGTATAGCAAAAGGTGCAGCTAAATACGGACGACGTTCAATTGGTTTGGCAAAAATCTTAACAGGGTAAGAGTAATAGCTAACCGTATCATTAATTTTGGAAATGATTCTATAATAGTAGTTTTTATTTTTTTCAATTCCAATATCATTAAATGTAGTATCTGTTGAAGAAAGTTCGGCAAATAAATGAAATTTTTCACCATCGGTTTTTCTTTCTACAATGGTAAGTATATTTTGGTTAGTATTTTGTTGCCAATGAATTGTTATTGATAAATCATTTTCAATTTTGTAAGAAGTTATTACCGGACTTTCTTCCGAAGTATGAATTAAAATATCTTTAATTTCGTTCCAAGTTCTGGCAGCTCTTTC
>JALSNL010000022.1 GCA_026987055.1 Melioribacteraceae bacterium
GGTTCAATATTTTTCTTCTTGGTAAATATTTTATCCGTTCCATCTTCAAATATTTTTTCAACGTTATATTCCACTGTAACAGGTTTTCTTTGAGGCGAATAAATTTCGTAATAAAACATTAACACAGTGTCTTTGGAAGTAACCAAGTTATCAATGTTCGGAATAATTTTTTTCCCTTGATTAGTTTGAACAAATTGAGAAACCAAAACAATATCGCTGATACTTAACTTTTTATTGTAATCGGGCAAATCAATTTCCGTTTTATAAGTAAAATATTTTCTCGATTCATCATCTTCCGCATTGCAAGTTAGTTTATATTTTCCCGGTTTTATGTTTATGGTTTTATAACTAATGTTAAAACTTTTTTCGGAAGATGTTTGTCTGAAGGTGCGGGCAATAATTTTTTCGTTCCAAAGTTTCTCCAGTACAAGATTGTCATCATCATCGTACAATGAAACCGTTACCGTATAATTTGCAACATATATGTTTTTATGTTTTAAAAATTGAATATTGGAATATGGCATCTTCAAGAATATATCCAATTTTGTTTTTGTTGAATCTTTGGATTTGTATGTTGCATAGTCGAAAGAAAACTTAGGCAATAATTGATCGCTGTGCAACATTCGGGAAGATTCAACTTGTGCAAATACTAATGACGAAAGAATTACCGACATAAACATTATTAAAAAGATTATCTTTTTCATAAATCGTATTCCAATTTTTATATTAATTTACCAAACAAATCATAATCATTACAATTAATAATTTCAACGTTATAAAATTCACCTACTTTTAGCAATTTATTTTCCGCTTTTATCAGAACTTCTCCGTCAACTTCCGGCGCATCTCTTTCCGAACGTGCAATATAATATTCACCTTCTATATCATCAATTAGAACTTTAAGTTTTTTCCCGATTATTTTTTTATTTTTTTCAAACGAAATTTCTCTTTGCAATTCCATAAGTTCTTCTTTGCGTTCTTCCTTTATTTTTGCCGGAATTACATCACCCAAGCTAAAACTTTTTGTGTTTTCTTCAACGGAATAATCGAACACGCCAATTCTATCAAAGCCGGTTTCTTTTACAAAGTCTTTAAGTTCTTCAAAATCTTGTTCCGTTTCGTTCGGATAGCCTACTATAAAAGTTGTACGCAATGTTAAATTAGGAATTTTTTCTTTCAATCTCTTTATTAACTTTTGTGTACTCTTTTTTGTAATTCCTCTTTGCATCGATTTTAAAACATTGTCTGAAATATGCTGAAGCGGAAGATCAATATATTTGCATACTTTCGGATTGTTAGCAATTTCGTTAATCAAACTTTCCGGGAAATGTGAAGGATAAGCGTACAACAATCTAATCCATTCAATTCCATTAACGTCCGATAATTTATTCAGAAGTTCGCCGAGTGCTCTTTTTCCGTAAATATCTTTTCCGTAATCGGTTGTATCTTGTGCAATAATTATCAGCTCTTTAACTCCTTTGGCTGCCAAGTTTTTTGTTTCTTCAACTAATTTTTCCATTGGTGTTGATTTGTGTAAACCACGCATCAACGGAATTGCACAAAAGGAACAAGGGTTATCGCATCCTTCCGAAATTTTCAGGTAAGCAAAATGTTTTGGCGTTGTTAAAGAGCGTTCACCAAGAAGTTCCTTTTTTAAGTTGCCGCCAAATTCTTTTACAATTCCTTCATAATCTTCCGTTCCGAAAAAAACATCTACATCGGGAATTTCTTTCCGAAGCTCATCCTTAAATCGCTCCGATAAACAACCGGCAACAATTACTTTTTTTATCTTCCCTTGCTTTTTTAGGTTTACGGCTTCCAGAATTGTGTTTATCGATTCTTCCTTTGCCGCATCTATAAATCCGCATGTGTTAATTATTACATGCCCGGCATCTTCGGAGGAATCCGTAATTTCAAAATCGTTCGCTTGCAGTTGTCGTGATAGTCTTTCCGAATCCACTATGTTCTTTGAACAGCCGAGTGTAATTATTTCTATTTTATCTTTTTTTTCCGTCATATTTTGCTTTCTGTTAATTAAGTTTATTTTAAGATGCAATTTAATATTAAAACTTAGTAAAAACGAGTAAATAGAAAAATGAATGATTGATGAGTAATTGTAAAAAAATAGGAACGCAGATTTTTATGATTGTTTATGATTTGTTAAGATAAAAATACCGGACATGGTTTTATATCCGGTATTTTTATTTTAATTTATTTGAGCAAAAGCATTTTACGAATTTGATTATATTCACCGTATTGTAATTTGTAAAAGTAAACACCTGAGCTTAATTTTCCGCCGTTAAATGTAACTTGGTAATTCCCTGGTTTTTGTTTTTCATTTACCAATGTTACTACTTCTCTGCCAAGTACGTCATAAATTTTTAATTGCACTTGTTGAGATGTTGCATGCAATGTTTTTTCAATAGGTATCGTGTATTTTATTGTGGTTGTCGGATTAAAAGGATTGGGATAATTTTGATATAATTTTAATTCAAAGGGTAAATTTTTATTTTTATTAATTTCCAAAAGTTCATCCGATTTAATTTCAAAAATATCATCTTGAGTAAAATGCTTTGCAGCATAAATATTAAAAGTAAAAAGACTATCGAGATAAGGATAATTCTCTCTGTTCTTAGGCCAAAAAGCATATAACACATCTGCCATATAACCCAAATTACTATCGTCATATATACTTCCTTCATCATAGTCGGAATGCATAATAAAAATATATTCTCTTCCTCCGCTCGCGGCAAATGTTTCACCAGTCCAGCCCATATCCCAAAGTTTGTTGGCAGAACCGTTATCCTGATCTTCAACGATAACAATATTCAATCTTCTTTCAGGCACACTTTTCACATCGTAAGCTACAAATGGAATATCTGCCGTACCATCATATTGATAACCTAAATCTCGTCTGTAAACCGCTCCTTTAGACCATCTTTCAGGATATTCGGATTTACTATTATTTGCCAATGTAGCAGCACTTTCATCTCCTCTATTTGTAACACCCGCCCATTCAAGTTTTACATCAACATAATCATTATCCCCCACATTACTGCCAAAAAATTTCTGACCAATATCAATACTACCGAAGAAAATCTTTCCCCGCCAATTAACACCGGAAACCCATCTTTTACCGTTAGAACTCCAATCTTTAACTCCGGGTTTATCTCCTATAACAGAAATTCTCAAACCGTCAACAACTACATACTCATTTTCATTTTTCATTTGGTACATACTGTCTAAAACAGCAGTGTCATTTTCATTTGTCATTTTCCATAAAATATCATTGTAATTATAAAAGAAACTTATTCTATATTTTTCTCCTGTAATTGAATCGGCATCAAAAACCGAAACAATAATTTGTTTACTGCTGTCTTGTTCTCCTGCAATTTGTTTAACGGTTAGTAAGTCACCGTACTTTAAGCCTTCTTCATCTTTTCTATAAATAATTTTTTTAATACTTACCGGAGTTTCGGTTGTTTTTATTTCTACCGTGTCCGGATTATAAGTATAAGAGGTAACTGCGAAATAATATGTTTTACCTTTTAACAATTTGGAATCATTAATATAATCCTTTTTAATTTTGTAACTGTATTTTAGTCCGTTATCCGAACCGAATTGAATTATTTTATCTACATATTTATTTTGCAAAGGGTCATAAACCGGTTGGGTAATTGAGTGAATACCATCAATAGTATCAAATGTTTTTAATAACACTGTTTTTTCACTTGAGATTTGATAGATATTATACCCTTGAAATTTATAACCTTTTTTATTGAACGATTCTATTTCATTGTTTTGTTCCCATTCCAATATTATATCATCGCCATCTTCATTAAATGAAATATTAGGAGCAGAAGGAATTGGTAAATTTTGATTTTTGAATTGAGTATCAAAAGATTGTTGAACAAAACCGCTGATTGTTTTTAATGCTTGGATAGATGTTGTTTTATTTTTACTCTCGGTTGCAATCAAAGCTATTAACACTTCTGCAGTATCTCCTATTGATAACGAAAAGGGACCGTTACTCAATAAAATTCTTCTATCTCCGAATGATTCTAAATTACCGTCAATTTTACCCGTTCTGTTTACGGGATCTCCATCCAATAAAAATGTACCGAAAGGAGTTTCGGTGGAAACGTTCTCAGGAAAAGATTCTCCGGTCGGATACCATGGGATAGGTAATTTACCTCTCATCAAATTATAGAATTCCAATGTTCCGCTATAACTAAAACTCGGGTCATTCCATCTTCCTCCGGCGGCAAAATATATAAAATTACTCATTGGTTTCGGATTAACATATTTATATCCTTTCCGCCATTTAAAATTAAACATAGCACTATCGGAAGAATTACCTGTATATTGTGATACTCCTTGTAGAAAGCTATAACCGGCAGTAGCAAAAGGATAACCGATTCCTTCGTATGCAGCATCCATTCCCGGTTGATAAGCATAACCTAAATTCAACAAAGTATCACATCCAGCAAAATCGTCATTGGCCGAACCAACATCAGGATCAGCCCACTGTGCTATAAACATGCTATCAATTTTTGAATTTACTGCCGAACTATCGGTACCTTTATAAACAATATCAACTTTTTTATAAATTACATTGTTTAATTTTGGAAAAGCGGAATAAGCCCAATATGTTTCGGATATTTCCAATCCGATTGGCGGTGATCCGTAATTTTTTAATGACATGGAATCATCATATTTTATAAATAAAGTTTGAGCAGCTCCGGGAACTCCGGGAATGTCAACGTCTGGTTCATAAACTCCGTTTTTATTTATATCTTCATAAGGTGCTCCATTTTCTACCGGCCATTCGTTCCAATCTTTTTCATATTCTTCTCTTAGTTCTTCAATCTCTGCATCAGTTACATGCTTTTTATCTTTTTTAAAAAACGAAGCGGCATCATCAAAAAGATTTCCCGTTTTATAATCCGGTCTTACTCGGAACACTTTGGTTATTGCTTTACATCCCGTTCCATAAGTATTACCGTTAACACGTACAAGCGGTGCATTACCATCCGTAACCTTACCGCCCCAAACAATACCTTCGCTAAATATTGTTCCTATTTTTTTGCCTTTCGGAAATTCACTATTCCAAGCCTTGGCAACCACCCAATTATGAAAGCCGTTATTAGCAACCCAAGAAGTAATATTGTTAATATTTATTACACTTTCGTCAGTAGTATCTAAAGTTGTTTTTTGAAGTGAATATTTTTTAATGCCTTTTTGTTCCGGCGTTTTTCCTTTGGCTAAATTTAAGTTGAGAAATATAAAGGTGAGAAATATGAATGAATAAAATAATTTTTTCATAATGTCTCCAATGTTTTGAAGTTAAATTATTTTATAATAATGTAAATATAACATTTCCATTTAGCAATGCAAAAAAACAAGCACGTCAAAAAAAATAATTGACCGAATAATAAGAGCGAGAAATAGGAACGCAGATTTTTATGATTGTTTATGATTTGTTAAGATAAAAATACCGGACATGGTTTTATATCCGGCATCTTTATTTTTAATTTATTTGAGTAAAAGCATTTTTCGAATTTGATTATATTCACCGTATTGTAATTTGTAAAAGTAAACACCTGAGCTTAATTTTCCGCCGTTAAATGTAACTTGGTAATTCCCTGGTTTTTGTTTTTCATTTACCAATGTTACTACTTTTCTGCCAAGTACGTCATAAATTTTTAAT
>JALSNL010000023.1 GCA_026987055.1 Melioribacteraceae bacterium
AATGGAATTATTTTAATTTGATCCAACGGAGTTATTTTGCCAAAAATAGTTGAATAGAGAGTTGAAGCTTCATTTATTGCAATTTTTCTATCATCGGAATAAATATTATTTTGTACTAATACTCCAAATTGAAAAAACGGTGAAAGATGATATTCACCAATTAAAGAAAGAGCTTGTTCATCTTTTATATTTTTATTTTGAGTATTAACAAATGACGAAAAATAATTTTCTCTTATGCCAAAAGATAAATTGCCATTGTTTATGGAGTAACTCAATAACGTTTGTAAATTATGCGTATTTAATCTTTTACCGAAAGATGTTCTAAAAGTATTTAAACGGTATTTACCAAAAGAAAAATTAAGACTGTCGTTAACCGACTGTGAAAACAAGTTAACGGAGAATAATATAAAAAAGAAAAATATTTCATATAAAAATTTTCTCACATTTTTCCTATTGGCAAATTCTAGTTACTAAAATAACGGTTTGTCCATGCGGAGTGCGGGATTTTGAAATTCTACACTTTCAGTTTACTACTAATTTTATTCGTTTTTATAATGTTAGTATTTAGCATTTTACCCGCATTACGTATAGCTTTTGTTACCTGCTGGCATTTTTCTTTTTCAATTAAATTCTTAGTATCAATTTGCAATCGTTTATTTCTAATTAAAATTCTAAAATATGGACATTTCCCATTTATTGATAAGTCTTTTTCATCATTTCCTTTTCTGAACTTAATTATTTCAAATTGATCTGGATTAAACTTATGCAAAAATGTTATCGGTACACCCATAACTCCATCATAGTCTAATGGTATATCTTTTGTTTTGTTAATATTAATACCATCATAGTTGTCATATTTTGGATATTCAATTTCATTTCCAAAATACCTTTTTGTAAGTATAATATCTTCATGTCGTTTAAAAGTATCCAAGTTCGTTAACCATAAAGCATTGTTTGGTGAAACTATTCTATTTCCAGAATTATCAATTCGTGTTTCTGTTCCATAAAGCTCATAATGTTCAGGAACAATAAAACCTGAAATGCCTCTTCCAAGATTTATACCTAACCATGCTTTATCTTCTTTTATTAGCTTAAAAATTTCTTTATAGGTAATAGCGTTAATATTGCCAATTATTAAAAATTTTTTATCATATTTAACTAATTGGGCTACATGCTCTCTAAATAACGAAAATGGGGGATTAGTTACAACAATATCAGCTTGTTTTAATATTTCTATACTTTCAGCACTTCTAAAATCTCCATCGCCTTTAAAATGAATAATGTCAGTTGAACTTGGTTTTGTTTTTTCTCCTTCTGCTCCGGTGTATTCATAAAAAAAACCATTTTCAAATTCTTCATTATTGAATAAATCCCTTTTCTGCTCTCTATAACAAGAAGCTATTACTTTTTTTAGACCTAATTCTTTAAAATTTAAGGTAAAGTAATGAAAAAAATTACTAATGCGGGGGTCATCACAATTGCAATAAACTACTTTATTTTTAAAGTGACTTTTGTAATGTTGTAGTTCACTTTCTATATCTGAGAGTTGTGTATAAAACTCATCACTTTTTGATTTTTTAGCTTTTTGTAGTAATTTATTTGTTGCATTTCTTGCCATTATCAATCTCTATTTTTTGGTTATCTGATTAAATATATCACTTCCCAAAACTCTAAGAGAAGTTTTGGATACTTCAAACATAATATCAAACATCTTTTTAGCGTCCCATTTCCCTCCATCTCCTTGTGTGTAAATTGAAGTTTCTTGAAGCATAATTGTTTTATCCTTGTGTTTCACAAACTTATTTTCGCACAGATTTGTATTAATTGGCATTCCATAGTTTGCGGAAGTCAGCCTGTCCAATCTGTTTAACATTCCTGAATTATATTCAAGTCTTACAACCCGTCCATCTGGTCTTTTAATTGAAATAGTCTTTGTCAAAAAGTTTGAACCTTCCAAAAATAAAACATATGGGAAATGAGATTCAGCTAGCATAAAATTAGCTATTTCAGATATGTTTTTATGCGACCGTTCTATCGCATTTCCAGCAGCCATTAAATCTTGATTATTAGCTTTTCCGACTAATTTTCCTTTTAGAATATTTTCAATATCTTTTCCTTGATGTTTAGCTTCCGATACTAATACTATTCTCCAATTGTCATTGTCGTCTTTTACTTCAATTATCCCACCATCAGGTTTTATGCTTGAATTTGAAACAAAAAGAGTTTGTCCCAAATCTTTATCAACTTTTTGCAGTGCTTTGTTTATTTCTTCTTTTTTTATGGTAGTTCTGTAACGAAAAGATAATTGAGGATATTCTTTTTCAAGTTGTTTAATTACAAGATGTGATATTTTTCCAATTGTTATATCGTGTAGTTTTGCTTCGTCTCCAAATATACCAACTACACCTTGCGACTGTTTATGTTGATTGGTTAATCTTTTTGATTGGTTCTTTTTTGCCATTTTATACCTTATCTAATCATTATTTCATTATTTAATTTTATAAAAATACATATTTTATTCCTCATCCCATTTGTTCCAGCTTGCAGGTAACATCTAAATAAACACATTCAGGTTAAACAGTAAAATTCCGGTTAAAGCATATTGCGTTTAAAAGGACTTTGTATGCACTAACAAATTTTATTAAAAATTATAATATTTTAATTCTGTTTAAAATTCGACAACCAATTTGTTTTAAGTATATTTAAAATATTTTGGCAATATAAATCAATCCAATGCAAACACATCACCCTTTGCAGGAATCTCAATATTTTCAAATCCTTTTTGGGAAAGATGCTTTTTGAAAATCTCTTGTTGTTCAATATCCCCGTGAACTAAAAATATTTTTTTCATTTTCTCTTTATCAAACTTAGTTACATAATCCAAAAGTTCATTTGCATCGGCATGAGCACTAAATGAATTAAATACAATAACTTCGGCTTTAAGTTTATATTCTTCACCGAAAATTTTCACATATTCATTTTTCTCAACTATTCTTCTGCAAAGAGTATGTTCGGCACAATAACCTACAATAAGAATTATATTATTCGGATCTTCAATATTATTTTTAAGATGATGCTGAATTCTTCCGGCCTCGCACATTCCCGAGCTTGATATTATCATCATTGGACCATCCACATTATTAAGCTCTTTGGATTCCGAAACTTCGGTAATATATTCAAGTTGGTTAAACCCGAACGGATCTTTATTATGAATAATGTATTCTTCCGTTTCGGCATCAAAACATTCCGGATGCAGCCTAAAAACTTCAGTTGCATTAACAGAAAGCGGACTATCAACAAAAACCGGAATTCTCGGAGCATCTCCACGTCCGAAAATATTATTTAATGCATAAACCAATTCTTGAGTTCTTCCAACACTGAAAGCAGGAACAATTATTTTAGCGTTTCTTTGCACAGCTCTGTTTACTACCCGTGCAAGTCCGGCTTCGGAATTTGTAGGATCATCATGATATCTTCCGCCGTAAGTACTTTCGCTAATAAAGTAATCAACATCTCTTATTTTTTCCGGGTCTTTCAAAATTGGCAAGTTAGGTCTTCCCAAATCACCGGAAAATCCTAATTTATACTCTTTACCGTTTTCCATTATCGAAAGAAAAGTAACTGCCGAACCAAGTATATGTCCGGCATCTACAAATGTAAGTTTAATATCCGGTGTTAATTGTATTTCGTGGTGATAGTTTAATCCCACAAAAAGTTTCAATGCTTTAAGAGCATCTTCTTGTGTATAAAGAGGTTCAAATAAATTTTGTCCTTTTTTTCTTCTTTTTTTATTTACGTATTCAACATCTTTTTCTTGTATATGAGCACTATCCCTAAGCATAACGGTTACAAGATCGCGTGTAGCAAAAGTAGAATAAATTTTTCCTCTAAAACCTTTTTTTACTAAAGTAGGTAAATTACCGGAATGATCTATATGAGCATGTGTCAGAATAACAAAATCAATTTCTTGCGGATCAAAAAACTCGAAATTTCTATTTATTTCAAAAGCCAACTTTCTTTTACCTTGATACAATCCGCAATCAACCAAAAAATTTGTTGTTCCGGTTCTTACCAAATGCATTGAGCCGGTTACCGTTTGTGCAGCACCAATAAATTGAATATCCATAATTAAATAACCTTCCGTAATTTTATTTTGAAAATTTTTAGCTCAAGATAACAAAAAATGAAAAATAATTGTAATTAAGTAATTCACTATTCTTTATATTTACCGAAATGAATTAAAACTTTTAAAAGGAATTAAAATGGCTGAATTACAATTATTGGTTGATATTAAGAATAAAGCAAAATTGAAAAAAAGAACAGTTGTATTACCCGAATCACATGATGAAAGGGTTTTATACGCTGCCGAGAAATTAACAAAAGAAAACATAGCAAGCGTAATTACACTTGGTAACGAAACCGAAGTAAGAGAAGATGCAAAACGGTTGGGAATTAATTTGACGGGTGTTAGAATTATTGATCCGGCTAATGCTGAAAGTCTTAGTAATTTTACAAATATTTTTTATAACAAAAGAAAACATAAAGGCTTAACAATTGAAGAAGCAAGAGAAACAATGAAAAAGGATTTATTTTTTGGTGCAATGATGGTTAATGAACAAATGGCGGATGCTTTTGTTGCGGGTTCCACTGCTTCTACAGGCGATGTTTTACGTGCTGCATTTCAATGCGTTGGAATGCCGGAAGGAATTTCTATTGTATCTAGTTTCTTTTTAATGATTTTCCCTGAACGTGTTTTTAGTTTTGCAGATTGTGCCGTGGTTCCCAATCCCGATGCATCTCAACTTGCCGATATTGCCATAACTACTGCCGATAATCACAAAAAACTTACCGGAGAAGATGCTTATGTTGCAATGCTTTCTTTTTCTACAAAAGGCAGTGCCAAGCATGAATTGATTGATAAAGTTATTGAAGCAACAAACATTGCTAAAAGTAAAAGACCGGACTTGAACATTGACGGAGAATTACAATTTGATGCTGCAATAATAGATTCAATAGGAAAAAAGAAAGCGCCGGATAGTAATGTTGCCGGAAGAGCAAATGTTTTGGTTTTCCCCGATTTACAAGCGGGAAATATCGGTTATAAAATTGCTCAAAGACTTGGTGGTGCAGAAGCTGTTGGACCGGTTGTACAAGGTTTAAAAAAACCTTTGTTCGATTTAAGTCGTGGCTGCAGTGTTGATGATATAGTGAATACCGCTGCTATTGCTTGCTTAATGGCATAAAAATTTGGATTTGAATTACATCAAATTTATGATTTTCGTTTTTCATATCATTAGTCGCCGGTAAGAAATCGTAAATAAAAAAAATCTCTACAAAGACTGGCGATAGCAGATGTGCGATTTCTAATTGCCGATTGTTTTTCAATATTAAAAACCTTGGAGGTTTGGAAGTTAAAACGAAACTTTATAGTTCAAGTTTTCTATTACTTTACTTAAACAATAACGTAACAGTAAAACCTCAAAGGTTCGGGTTTTTGTTTCACACATCATCAGTCGCCGGTAAGAAATCGTAAATAAAAAAAATCTCTACAAAGACTGGCGATAGCAGATGTGCGATTTCTGATTGC